>NZ_JAGYFZ010000029.1:0-60862 GCF_019946675.1 Pseudomonas sp. BF-B-15 | reverse complement strand
GTTGTGTGTTGCCGACGACCCCTTCGCGGGCAAGCCTCGCTCCTACAGGTTATCGGTGTTTTTATGATCGACGCATAACCCGTAGGAGCGAGGCTTGCCCGCGAAGGGGCCTTCAGCAACACCCTCAAATCAAAAGCTGTAAACGACCTGCCCAGCCACCGAAGTCTGCAAGCGACGCTCGACAATCGGACTGTCCGCCGCTTTACCACCCAGGTACTGCACCGCCAGCACCGTCGTAAAACTCCATTCATCGTTGATCGGCAGCGACCAGGTCAGATCCGCCCCCCGACTCACCAGACCACCTTTGGTGTCATACGCCTTGAACTTGCTGCGCGACGCTTGAGCGCTGCTCACGCCATACCAGGTGCGCATGTAATTGCTGTCGCCGAACTGACTGTTCAGGCTGCCGACGACCTTGCCGTAGTCACCTTCATAAAACGGCGCGCTGATGCTCAGTTTCAATCGGTTCCAGGCTGAGCCGGTGTCGTGTTCGTCCTCGTCTTCTTCAAGCGCATGTTCATAACTGGCGCCGAGAATGATCGGCCCCATGTGATAGGTTCCGTCCAGCCCCAGCAAGGGACGCGACTTGATCGAGCCCATACCGTTGAGCTCATCCGAGCCCTTGAATCCGCTTTTACGGTCCTTGCGCACATCACTTGCGCCGACGTAGACGCTGAGGCCGAAGTCCTCTTCGTCAAACGCCCAGCCAAGACCCTTTTGCGTGTCGAGAAAGAAACCATAAGGGCTGACGATTTCGCCGCCCAGCAACGGTGCGACTACGCGTTCATCACTGCCGCTGTAACGCGGCGCACTGGCAGCGCCGGCGCGCAGGCTGTAGTGCCAGTCTTCGGCATACAAGGAAGTGGAGGGGAGAAGCAGGCAAAAAGAGGTCAACGGCAAATACAGCGAACGAAACATGGGAGCACCCTGGGTGATAGTGGATGCGCCCATGCTAGGCGGGTGCCGCCCGGCAATCTTTGGCAGCTTTGTCGCAAAACTGTCAAAGACTGTGAACGGGGGTTGGCGAGCGATGAGTCGTCTGTGGCGAGGGCGTAAATCCCTCGCCACAGAATCAGCTTAGAAGTCCCACTTGGTGGTCAGCATCAGGTTGCGCGGCTCGCCGTAGAACGTGGTGTCGAAGTTGCCCAGGCCGGTCAGGTACTTCTTGTCGAAGATGTTGTTGGCGTTGGCGGTGAAGCTCAGGTGCTCGTTGTACTGGTAACGGGTCATCAGGTCCACGAGGGTGTAGCCGCCCTGTTTGATCCGGGTGTAGTCGCCAGCGGGAGCGCTGTAGATTTTGCCGTAGAAAGCGCTCTGCCAGCTGATGCCGCCGCCAACGGTCACTTTGTCCAGGGCGCCAGGCAGGCGATAGGTGGTGAACGTGCGCACAACGTGCTCAGGTTTGCTGGTGGACAGCGGGTAACCGAATATCCGCTGCTCGTCTTTATCACGGGTGCGTGCGTAGGTGTAACCGGCCGTCAGGTTCCAGCCCTCGGTCAGTTCGCCGGCCAGTTCCAGTTCCACACCTTTTGTGGTTGTGCCGTCGATGGCTTTGTAGATGCCTTCGTTGGTGATTGCGTTGGTGCCAGTTTGCTCGGCGACGCCGTCCTGCTCGATGCGGAACAACGCCAGGCTGGCATTCAGCCGGCCATCGAGGTAAGCGGCTTTCAGACCGGTTTCGTAGCTGACGCCTTCAACCGGTGCCAGGGTCATGCCACTGGCATCCTTGTTGGTCTGTGGCTGATAGATCGAGGTGTAGCTGGCGTATACCGAGTACACGTCGTTCAGGTCATAGACCACGCCGGCGTAAGGCGTGACGACGCCGTGTTCCTTGTAGCTCGCGTGGCTGTCGTCCAGCGGTGAATCCGCGTTGTAGCGGTAATCTTCGTTGTACTTGAAGGTGCTCAGGCGGCTGCCGAGGATGACCGACAGATCATCGGTCGGGCGCAGGCGAGTGGCGAGGTACACACCGTTCTGGCTCTGGGTGCGTTCGTATTTGCCGTTGGCCGGGAACTCCTGTTTCGGCAGATGGCCGTCCCAGTCGTAGATGCTCCCCGGGACCATTTCGAAGGCGCTGGTGTCGTAGGTGGAACCGGTCTGGCGGGAGTGGGACGTCATGACGCCGGCCACCAGGTCATGCTCGCGACCGCCCAGTGAGAAGGGGCCGGAGACGTTCACGTCGGCGGTGTCCTGCACGCGATGACCTTCCCAGCGACCCCAGAAGAGGAACATGCCGTCGCCGGTATCGCGGTTCGGGTTGCCACCGCTGGCCGAGGCCAGTTGGGTGTCGTGTTCGGTGGTTTTCTCGCTGAGGCTGGCCTTGAATTTCCAGTCGTTGGCCAGCGCTTGTTCCAGCGAGGCAAAGTAGGTGATTTCGTCGAAATCGCGGCGGCTCCAGTCGGCCGCCGGGTTGAAGCTGCGCGAAAAGTCGGTACGGCCGCCGTCGGAGAAATACGTCGGGTTGCCGGTCCAGGAACTGCCGCGAGGCGTGGCGCTGGACTTGTCGATGCCGAATGTCAGCAGGGTATCGTCGGTCAGGTCGGCTTCGAGGATGCCGTAGTACAGGTCTTTCTTTTGGCTGTAGTGGTCAATGTAGGAGTCCTTGTCCTGGTACACGCCGACAAAGCGCCCGCGCACGTTGCCCGAGTCAGTCAGCGAACCGGAAATATCGCCAGTGGTGCGGTAATTGTCCCAGGAACCGACGGTGCCGCTGATCGAGGCCTTGAACTCTTTGGTCGGCTTCTTGCGGATCAGGTTGACGGTGGCGGACGGGTCGCCAGCACCGGTCATCAGGCCGGTTGCGCCCTTGACGACCTCGATGCGGTCGAGGCTGGCGGAGTCGTCGCTGTTGTTCGGGTTTTCACCATAAACACCGTCGTACGGCTGGTTGACCCCGTCGTACTGGAAGTTGGTGATGGCAAAGCCGCGGGCGGAAAACTCGGTACGGTCGCTGTCATATTTCTGCGTCGAAACACCGGGGGTGTTACGCAACGCATCGCTGATGCTTTGCACACCGCGATCGTCCATTTGCTGGCGGGTAATCACCGTGACCGATTGCGGTGTTTCACGCAGCGACAACGGCAGGCCGGTGGCCGAAGACGTTGAGCCGGTGGTGTAGGAATGGGTGTCCTCGGTGGTCGCGCCCAAGGCGACACCATTGATATTCGTCGCACCCAGTTGCAGCACGCCGTCGTCCTTGGCTGCCGTTTTGCCGGTGGCCGTTTCGGCGGCATGGGCGGTGGAGGCAAGACTCAGCAGAGCGGCCGGAAGGGCCAGTGCCAAGGGGCACAGGGCAAAACGAAAACGCGCAGCAATTGGGTGCGACATGGAGATCCCTTTGTATCGAATCGATCGGTAAGTGAAAGGCTTCTGAGGGTTAACCGAACGAAAAACGCAAAGGGGAACTGCCGTGTGAAAAAATCGAAGTTTTGATTAGCGAGCCAGACCCAGTCGCTCGTGCCACTGTGCGATGGACTCTTCGGGCCAGATCTCGCACTGCCGATCACCGGCATGCGCCGCAACCTCCACCCACGGCGCTTTCGAATTGAGCATCACGTGCGTGTACTCGGGTGGCACCGGCAACGCCGTATCAATGGCCGAGGCGAACGGGTGAATCAGTTCCGGCCATTCAGGGCTGAACAGCCACAAGCCCGAGCCACACACCGAGCAGAAGTGCCGCTCTGCCGTGCTGCGGTGCGCGCGTTTGGCATCTTCGTCCTTGAGTCGTGCGTGATAGATCGCGATGGATTTGCGACCGCGCACCTTGAGGCTGGCGGCATCGCCCGCGATGTTGACCGAGTAACCGCCACCGCCCTGGGTCTTGCGGCAGATCGAGCAATAGCAACGTTGGTAAGGGTAGGGGTGGGCGCTGGTCAGACTGAACGACACGGCACCGCAGTGGCAGGAGCCTTCGAGTCGCATGGCAGAACCTCCAAATGATTGGCTGTTACTTCCCTGACCGCCCCGAAAACCGGTGGTTCATTGCTGGATCGGCACCAGGATCGCATCGCCGGTTGCCACCAGCTTCAACTGATCCCCTGTTTGTGCGAACAGTTCGGCACGGGCAAACACCTGCTTCTTGCCAGACTTCACCACCTGGCCGCGCGCAATGAACACTTCACCGACGGCGGGTGCAAGGCAATTCACCGAAAAATGCGATGCCAGGACATTGCCAGCGACCGTTCCGGCCGCAAACCCACAGGCGGTATCGAGCAGCGCGCCAATCAGGCCGGCATGCAGAAAACCTGCGTATTGCGCCATATCCGCCTCGCGAAAAGCCATGGTCAGTTCCACCTCGCCCGGCTCGGTGCGAGTGACCTCGAAACCGGCCCAGCGGTTGAAGGCGGACGTTGAGTTGATCTTTTTGAGTGCATCAAGCATGGCGAATCCCTCCGGTTGAGGCATCAACATGCGCCGGGTTCTGGGGGATGTCATGGTGGATAAAGAAGGGTGATGGGCGGGTGGCTTGGTGGTGAATATTCTGGCCTTATCGCTAGCAGGCTAGCTCCCACATTGGATCTCCAGTGTTCATGAGACCACTGTGGGAGCTAGCCTGCTGGCGATAAACGAAAACGCGGTCCCACTGGACGCCCACCGCCCGCCAAGTCAGCATGAGCACCTCGAATCGGGAACCGACCCATGCGACGACTACCTTCCCTTGCAGCCCTCAAAACCTTCGAATGCGCCGCCCGCCACGCCCACTTCGGCCGGGCCGCCGCAGAGCTGTGCGTCACCGACAGCGCCGTCAGCCATCAGATCCGCCAGCTCGAAGAGCAACTGGGCGTGTCGCTGTTCATCCGCGAAGGCCGGCAAATCCGTCCGACCATGGCCGCCGGGCGCCTGATGCAAAGCCTGCAGCAAGCCTTCGAACTGATTGGTGAAGCCTGCGATGAACTGCGCGATCCGTCGTCGCTGGCGGTGTTGCGCCTTGCGGTGACGGCCGAGCTGGCGCAAAAGTGGTTGATGCGTCGCCTCACGGATTTCTATGCGCGCTATCCGCATATAACCTTGCACCTCTACGAACAGCCCATCGACGCCACCGCGCCGGGGGAAGACATCGATCTGGCCATCACCTACGGCACCGGCCCGGTGGACAGCAGCGCGTACTTCGTTCGGCCGTTGCCGGCATTGCAGTTTTTCCCGGTGTGCAGCCCCGGCCTGTTCAACCAGGGCGCCCTGAAAACCCCGAAGGACCTGGCGCGCCACTGCCTGTTGCACGACGATCAGGACGGCAAGACCTGGACCGCGTGGCTCACCAGTCATGCCGGCGATCTACGCCCCGAACGACAGTTGTATTTCGCCCATGCCGGCCTGGCGCTGGAAGCCGCGGCCCAAGGACAGGGCGTGGCCATGGGCGATAACCTCACGGCGCAGGAAGACTTGCTCAGCGGTCGACTGGTCCGGCCGTTTACCTCAAGCATGACTGCGCTGGGCCAATACGCGCTGGTGTGTGAACGAGTGCGCCTGGAGCGTCCGGCTGTGGCGCAGATGCTTGAATGGTTCAACGATCAGCTGATCGATTGATGAGTTGAATTCAACTATTCCGAAATAATCATCGTTGGTGAGGAGGGCGCCGACGACCTTAGCCTGTGGTCATTCCAATCCCCGTCAACGAGGTTTGACCATGGCACGTTCGCTCGACACCACCCCAAAACAAGACGGCTTCCGCCTGCCCGGCGAATTCGAAACCAAGGCCGGTTGCTGGCTCGGCTGGCCGGAGCGCACCGATGTCTGGCGCAACGGGGCCAAGCCGGCGCAGAAAGTCTGGGTGCAGATCGTCACCGCCATCTCTCAAAGTGAACCGGTCACCGTGTGTGCCTCCGCCGCGCAATTCGCCACGGCGCGCCGTCAGTTGCCGCCGCAAGTCCGCGTGGTGGAAATGACCTGCAACGACACCTGGTTCCGGGACAGCGGTCCGTGCTTTGTGGTGAATGACGCCAGCGGCGAAGTACGCGGCGTCGACTTCGAATTCAACGCGTACGGCGGCCTCGATGGCGGCTTGTACTACCCGTGGGACAAGGACGACCAGATCGCCAGCAAGATCCTCGAAATCGAACGTTTCGACCGCTACCGCGCACCGCTGATCGCCGAACTCGGCGGCATCCAGAGTGACGGCCAGGGCAGCATCCTCACCACCGAACAATGCCTGCTCAACCGCAATCGCAACCAGCACCTGGGCAAGGAAGAAGTCACCCGGCGGCTGACGGACTACCTCGGCGCCGAGCAAGTCATCTGGCTGCCGCGCGGTTGCAAGTTCGACGAAACCGACGGTCACGTCGACGACCTCGCGTGCTTCGTGCGTCCCGGTGAAGTGGTGCTGCAATGGACCGACAACCGCGATGACCCGCAATGGGAAATCTATCAGGAAGCCTACGACGTCCTGCGCAGCACCCGTGACAGCCGTGGCCGCGAGTTGATCGTACACAAACTGCCACAACCCGACGTGCTGGAATGGACTGCAGAAGAAGCCGAAGGTCTGGACCAGCAAGACAGCACCCACACCCGTCAGGCCGGCACCAAAATCTGCGCGTCGTATATCAACTACTACGCCGGCAACACCTCGATCGTGGTGCCGCTGTTTGGTGATCGTAACGATCAGGTGGCACTGGCGACACTGGCTGAGCTGTTCCCGCAGCACAAGATCGTCGGCATCGAAAACTCCCGGGAAATCCTGCTCGGCGGCGGTAACGTCGCGTGCATCACCATGCCTCAATACGCTGGTAAAGGAGTGTGATCATGGGCCTGCACAAACTGACTCAAGCGTTATTGCTGGTGCTTGCACCCTTGTGTGTGCAGGCCGCCGACAGCGCCAGACCGGTGGTGAACCTGTACATCTGGGGCGAATACCTGGCCCCGGATACCCTGACCAATTTCGAGAAAAAGACCGGCATCCATGTGATCGCCGATCATTTCGATTCCCTGGAAACCGTCGAGACCAAACTGCTCACCGGTCGCAGTGGTTATGACCTGGTGCTGACGGCGGGGCAGCATTTGTCCAGGGCGATCCAGAGCGGTGCCATTCAAACCTTGAACCTGCAACGGTTGCCGCACTTTGCCGGCGTCGGTGAAGAGTTCCGCCAGCACATGGCGGTTTTCGATCCGGGCAATCGTTACGCCGGGATTTATGCCTGGGGCACGACCGGTGTGGGTCATCAGGAAGAGGCCGTCAAAAAGCGCCTGCCGGAGGCGCCAACGGACAGTTGGGCGATGCTGTTCGATCCGGCGGTGGTCTCGAAATTTTCCGATTGCGGCGTGAGTTTGCTCAACGATCCCAACGAGGTGTTCGCCGCGGTGATGAAGTACATGGGGCTGGACATCAACCGCCAGAACCTCGATGACCTGAAGCTGGCCGAGCAGCAACTGGCGAAGATCCGGCCGTACATTCGTTACTTCGACAATGACCTGAACATCAGCGACCTGGCCAATGGCAACACCTGCGTGGCGATGTCGTGGAATGGCAACGTGGCCATTGCGGCGGGCCAGGCAGAAGCCGCGAAAAAACCGTTCACGTTGACCTACCGGATACCGAAGGAGGGCACGTTGATCTGGTTCGACGCCATGGTCATTCCCAAGGATGCGCCGCATCCCGAGGCCGGGCTGGCGTTGATGGATTACCTCATGACGCCGCAAGTGATTGCGCCAATCACCGACACCATTCACTACGCCAATGCGATCACGGCAGCGGATGACTTGATCGCCCCGGCGATTCGTAATGATCCGGGGACGTATCCGTCGGCGCAGGTGCGGGCTTCGTTGTATAGCAAGAATGACAATGGCAAGGCGTTCAACCGGGCGTTGATTCGGGCGTTCAGTCGGTTGAAATCCGGGTTGTGACTGGCTTTGAGTGATGTGTTGAATGGGCTGGCGCCATCGCGAGCAGGCTCGCTCCCACAGGGGATCTCCAGCGTTCACAAAATCCCTGTAGGAGCGAGGCCGGCTTGGCGGCAAAGAACGATAATGCGGGCTATTTGGCTGGCACCCGCCACAAATACCAGGACGCTACCGTCCGGTAAGGGCTCCACTTCAAGCCGATCTCGACCATCTGTTTGCGCGTCGGCTGCACCTCCAGGCCCTTCAACCGCCGATAGCCCTCACGTACCCCAAAGTCATCCGCCGGTAGGATGTCCGGGCGCTCCAGGCTGTAGATCAGCAGCATCTCCACGGTCCAGCGCCCAACGCCGCGCAGGGTAATCAACTGCTCGATCAACGCCTCATCGTCCATGGCCAGCGCCGTTGCATAGTCCGGCACCACGCCGTCCAGCGCTGCTTGAGCGATGCCCTGAATGGTCGCGATTTTGCCGGCGGAAAAGCCGCAACTGCGCAATTGATCAAAACCGCTCGCCAGAATCTGTTCGGGCCGCGGAAACGAGGCCGAAGGAAACAACGCCAGCAGCCGCCCGACAATCGCATCACCGGCCCTGGCGTGCAGTTGCTGATAGGCAATAGCCCGCACCAGCGACTCATACGGGTCGCGAGCTGCATGAGGCTGATGCAGGCAAGGGCCGATGGTCGCGATATGGCGCGCCCAATCGTCGTCAATGGACGCCAGAAAACGGGTCGCGGGCTGATAGGGATCGAGCATGAGGATCAAGTGTTTCCGACGGATTTCAGCAGGGCGTTCACTTCCCCGTACGTGTAGGCCTTGAGCTGGCTGTTGTCGAGTTTGCCGGTCTCCAGAAACCCCTTGGCCAGGCCGGCCATGGCGCCGTACAGAAACTCGGCGATTGCGGAGCCCGCGCTCAAACGCCGTACACCCAGCGCTTTCAACGTCTCTGGGGCGGGTAACCCCGGCAACGCGAGTACGTTCACCGGCAGCGTGGTGCCACGGCACAGTGCGGCAATCTCGTACTCCGCCGAAACACCTGCCGCGAACAGTCCGTCCGCTCCGGCCGCTTGATAAAGCGCGGCGCGTTTGAGTGTTTCCGCGACGCGGTCTTCGGCCGGCACCAAGGCCTTGAGGTACACGTCGGTGCGGGCGTTGATGAACAACTTCACCTGACGGCGCTCCGCAACCTGGCGGGCGATGGCGATCTTGCGCGCCAGCAGCTCGGGCGGCGAAGCACCGTCCTCGATGTTGATCCCGACAGCGCCAGCGGCGAGCACCGCCTCAACCACTTCGGAGACCCGTGCCACGTCATCGGAATAGCCGGCTTCGATGTCCACGGTCAACGGCAGTGAAATCACGCGGGCGATGGCCTCGACGCTCGATACCAGGCGTTCGAGCGGCAGGGTGTTGCCGTCTGCGTAACCGTGCGCCCAGGCGACGGCCGCGCTGCTGGTGGCCACGGCTTTGCAGCCCAGTTGTTCAACGATGCGGGCCCCGGCGGCATCGGCAACGTTGGTGAGAATCAGCAGGCCGTCCTGATGCAGCCTGTGGAATGAGTGGTCGAGCGTATCCATCGATTTCCTTCCTTATGAAAACACCGAGTGATCAGAACGCGAGTTGATGGGTGATCTGCACCGCCGCTTTTTCCAGCCTGAGCAGAAACGCCTTGCGCGGTTGTCCTCCACCATAGCCCGTCAGCGAGCCATCTGCACCGATCACACGGTGGCAGGGCAAGACAATCGAAAGGCGGTTGTGCCCGTTGGCCAGGCCGACGGCGCGACTGGCACCGGGCTTGCCCAGCCGCGCGGCGATGGTGCCGTAGGTGCTGGTCTGGCCGTATGGGATTTTCGCCAGTTCGGCCCAGACTTGCCGGGAGAACTCGCTACCGGGCAGGTGCAGGGGCACCTTGAATTCGGTCAGTTTGCCGGCGAAATAGTGCGCCAGCTCGTCTTCGATTTGCTGCAAGTGAGCGTTGTGACCGGGCGCCACTGCGTAGCCGTAACGGTTCTGCAAGGCCTCGACTTCGCGGGTCAGCGCCGGCCGATCCAGAAACTCCAGCAGCACCAGCCCACGCCGTTCGGCCATGGCGATCATCGGCCCCAGCGGGGTGGTCAGGCGTGCGAACAACAGTGGCTCGCTGTGGGCCGCGCGGCCGGGCGTGATGTGAAAGGATTTTTGAAACGCATCGCGAAATCCACTCAGCGATTCGTATCCCGAATCGAACGCCGCGCTGTCAATGGAATCGCCTTGTCTGATCCCGCCCAGTGCCATGCCGAGGCGCCGGGTACGCAACCATGCATGAAAGGTCATGCCGAAATGCTGTTTGAACCATCGGCGCAGTTTCAGCGGCTCAATGCCCTCGGCCAGCAGTTGCACATCGGTCCAGCGCCGTTCGGGGTCGGCGTCCACCGACTTGAGCAGCCTTTGCACCCAGTCCGGGGCAATGGCGGCAGCGTCCAGCGGTTTGCATCGCAGGCAGGCTCGATAACCGGCGGACAGGCACTCATCCGCATGGGCAAAGAACTCGACATTCTCCGGTTTTGGCTTGCGCGCCGTGCAGCTGGGGCGGCAAAAGATCCCGGTGGTTTTGACCGCGGTAAAAAACACTCCCTCGTACGCGGTGTCGCGTTCGAGCATGGCGCGGACCATCTCGGCGTGGGGAGGGAGCAAAGTGTCTTGTAAGTTCATGGCATGAGCATAAGACGCGGCGCTCGGCACCTCCACCGGAAAATCGACAGGGAATTCCAGTGAGCAGTCGGGCTCTACGTGTTATCGATTTCGGATTTGTTCTTCTGACGGTCGATTAGCACCTGGGTAACGATGATTCCCCATATGACCGCTAATAAAAGATTGAACGTGATGAGCCTGAACACTGCAAAAAAAGCTCCGTATATCGCCATGGTCAGGATAGCCATACGTATGAGTGTCCAGTGAATGGGCTCTGATCTGATCGATGACAGTCTGAAAATGACAGGGCCAAAAAGTAAGGCCGAATACACTAACAAGCCGCTTAATCCCCCGACCATCAACATATAAAATGGCCAGTTGTGCACGTAGGCCACTTGTTTGGCTTCCGAAACGTTGTCAGAGGTCTCCCAGCGCATTTCGTGTTTGACTCCCAATCCATTGCCCATTATCGGGTGAGGCACAAACATTTCCCAGGCGATTTTATATTCATCCATGCGTGCAGAGATATTGAAGTCTTTTGTTATTTTATTGTCTGAAGTTACTTCTGGTTGAATGGAGCGATAGTTGTCGGGTGCGGGCGGTGCTTCAAATGTGCTGGTGTCGTTCGGTGTTGTCTCTGTCGATATGTTTTGTTCGAGGGTGGAAAGTGCTGTTGTCGAAATAAGTGCATCGGGCGAGACAATAGTGTCAACAGGCGTGGTGTTGAGTTCTGAGGTTGGCAGGACGATCAATTGGCTCATTCGGCCAATCCAGATATCCTGAATGCCCGTAGAGTAAATGAATATCAAGCCCGCCGCGCCGAGCGCCGTGAGGGTTGTAATAAATCTCGGCAGCACCTCTTTGCGGTAAACGATGAGGTAAACCAGGAATATAAACATCGCCAGTAATGAGCTCAGTAACATGCTTCTGGTAAACGTGATAAGTATTGCGATCATGCAGGACAGGGCCATCAGCAAACCTGTCGTCGCTGCGGCCTTTGGCTGCGCCAGCGAGGCCAGGGTTACACCGATGACGAGCCCGACAGGCAGGAGGGCGTCCGTGGCCTGTGCGATCGACATGGTTATTCTGTCGCGCATGGGGCCAATGGCGTCGGCGTATTCACTTGCAACGGTTTCCGGGATTCTGAGCGCCTGGTCATCGACCGAAAGAAGCCAATAAGGCCGCCATAAGTCGCTGTGAAAATAATAAAAAATAATAAAACCCGCGAGCATGAATATTGACGTTGCGATTGAAATTCCAATCCAGCGAATCCGGTTGCCGTCCTTGCCTATCAATACCGCGACAGGTAAAAAATTCAACATGAAAAGAAAAGGAATAATTCCTCTGGTCCAGTCCCTGAGCGGGATGTTGTTGTTCAGCGCAACTGTCAGATTTATCGTTATTGCAGTCGAGACTGCCAGTATTGTAAGTCCCCAAAGTTTCAAGTGAGGGCGAGCGGCGGGGGAGCGCAGGCACTCAATAAAAGTGCCTGTCGTAATGACAATCAAAAGAACTGCAAATGAAAATTCTTGTAAGCCAACTGTGGCGGGGGCCGGAGGTAACGCAAGTGCCAGCGGGAATAGTGTCAGCATTCCTAGCCATGGCGAAAAAACCGCTATGATGATAACGGAGGCCATGCCGGCAGTAGCCATAAAAAGAATAGTGTCGTTTTCTTGTGTCAGGCCAATAGCAGTCAGCGCTGCAATAATGATTGCAGCGCTATTTTTAATGCGGATCATAGTGTTCAATACCATGAGTCACTCTCCCTCAGGAGAGCGTCTTTAGGATGGCTTGAAGCGGTTGGATATGACCAAGTCGCTCCTGTCCATGATTCAACTTGCAACGAACCAGTCGATGCGATTAATTCAGCCGGTCAGCACAATTGAATTGCACATTCATGCGTGCTGTCAGCCCTGTGCTTATGAATCGGACATTGACCAACGACTGGGCAGGCGTCTCTGTTGTCCGGCACGCTGAATAAATCATGAGGTGTCCTTTCAGGCATTCTTGGGAGCCCGGGAATCAGGGCGCGGGCAGAAGAAGATACCGACACACTCAGTTGCTGAATGTAGGAAAGTTCCTGAAATGGGTACTCCGCTTTCCCTGTATCAAGCGCCAGCATCTGAAGCTGCGGAGCAGGCATCAAAACCCTGGGCAGGTGGTAAGCGGAGGAGGAGCGAGGCGAGGCGAGGGGGGAGACACTGCTATCGCGGCCCGGCGACGCCCAGGATTAAGGGCGTCGCGGTTTTCAATGCCGTGGACTCGAAAAACGGTGACCTGACCGCTTTTTTACAAAGCCACCTCTTCCTTGATAGAGGACTGGCTTTTGCGGCGATCGGCAAGTATCTGGGCAAATATGAGTCCCCAGATAACGGAAATCAAAAGATTGAAGGTGATGAGCCGGAAGACAGCGAAGAAAGCACCATAGACAGTCATGGTCAGTACGGCCGCACGGATAATGGTCCAGTGCGTCGACTCAGACTTGACCCAGGACAACCTGAAAAACAGCGGCCCGATCAGGACGACCGAATAAACAAGGAAGCCAGCGATGCCGCCGACCATCAAAATATAAAAAACCCAGTTGTGCACATAAGCAACCCATTTGGTTTGCCGCTCATTCTCAACGGTCTCCCACTGCATTTCGTGCTTGATACCCAGGCCGTTGCCTAATACGGGATGGCTGACAAACATGTTCCAGGCAATTTTGTACTCTACCAGCCTGGACGAAACGTTAAAGTCCAGTTTTTCTTTCAAGACAGGGTCTTTACTGTAGAACTCCTTCAGGTTGCCAGTTTTTATTTCTGTCAGTTGGTTCATTCGCCCAATCCATATGTCTTGCATGCCAGTGGCGAAGATGAAGACCACGCCAGCTACGCCTAACGCTGCTCCAATTTTCACGACTTTAAGCCGCATTTCCTTGCGGAACATGAATATAAAAGCGGTAAACACAAATGCGATGAGCAGCGAACTCATCAACATGCTTCGGGTGAAGGTGATCAGTACGGCGAACAGGCAGGTCAAGGCCATCAAAAAACCGATTGCGACGACACTTTTGCGGCGAGCCAGGGTCGCCAGGACGACGCCCAACACGACCCCGACGGGCAACAAGGCATCCGTTGCCTGCGCCACCACCATTGTCACCCTGTCGCGCATCGGGCCAAGGGCGTCGGAATATTGCAGGGCAGCAGTTTCGGACATTCTGACGACCTTGTCGTCTACCATCACAAGCCAGTAGGGCAGCCAGATGTCGTAGTAAAAATAGTAAAAAATAATATAACCGGAGAACAGAAATATGAGTGTGGCAATGGACCCGCCGAGCCAACGTATCCTGCTCTCATCGTTGCCTACGAGTATCGCGACAGACAAAAAGTTATAAATGAAGAGAAACGGAATTGCGCCGCGCACCCAGTCGACCAACGGCACGCCGTTTTTTACCGCGACGAACAGGTTGACTGCCAATACAAACAATCCGACAAGTAATGCCAGGCCGAAATACTTGAGTGCCGCCTTGTTCGCGGATCGTGAAAGTTTTACCAGTACACCCACAAAGATGACGCCCATTAGCAGGGCGAACGAAAGTTCGGTGATTCCGATGGTGGCAGGTGCCGGGGGCAGAGAGAACAGCAGGGGGAATAACGCGAGCATTCCCAGCCAGGGCGAAAACGCCGCCAGGATGATGAGTGAGCAAATACCGGCGACACCCAGATAAAAAACAAAACCGTGTTCTTGTATCAGACAAATAGCGGTAAGCGCTGCAAGTGCAATTGTTGCGCTATTTTTATTAAAAATCATGTTTATTACCTTGATTACTTCCGTGTTAGTAAGGGGGGGCACCTTGAGCGAGGGCCTCAGCAACTGACCTTTTCAGTTCGGCCTGGTTCCATCGACTCAAAGCGAGAGCCCGTCAAAACGATAATGCAGCTGGTTAACCTGGCATTGACAAAGTTCCGGAATTGCGCTGTTGGCGGCCAAGTTGCCGTTAAATCACCCGCCGACAGGCTAGACTCGGTGGGGGCTGGCGCTATGACCATAGGTCGGATCAATTCTGAAATATTTTGAAGTGAGCATTCTAGTCAGTGTGCTGATGTAACGCGAGGGGTGTCATGGCTATTCGGGACGGGAGGTCAGACTCGCAGTCCTTGTTCGGCTTTGGAAGTGCTCGGTTTGAAGCCGTGACGAAGGACGTTACCGGGAGCTTGAATGCCTGGATGCGCGATGGACCTGAAATGAATGAATCCGTTTTTCGAGTGTTCGCTGTCGGCCTGGAGCAGAAAAATCAGCAGGCGTGAAACACTTCAACCACGGCGTGCCATCAGCAACACCGAAGCCGCCGCCGACAGCAACCCCGCACAGCAGCGATTGAAAATCTGCTTGCCCCGAGGTTTCGCAAACCAGCGGCGCATGTGCAGGCCCATGTAGGCGTAGGCGCCGATGGCGATCCATTCCAGGATCAGGAACAGCGCACCCAGCACCGCAAATTGCGGCGTCACGGCCTGGTTCGGGTCGACAAACTGCGGTAGGAATGCAGTGAAAATCAGGATCGCCTTCGGGTTGCCGGCTGCCACCAGGAACTCCTGTCGCGCCAATGTCAGCATCCCCGCCGGCGCGCCAGTCACAACGTTTTCAGCCCCCGGATCCGCGCGCCACAATTGCCAGGCGAGGTAGAACAGGTACGCCGCGCCGACAATCTTGATCCCGTAGAACAACAATTCCGACGTTTGCAACACCACCGCCAGACCTGCCGAGGCAAGGGCGATCATCCCGGCGAATGCCAGCAGTCGACCGATCCCGGCCACACACGCGGTGCGGTAACCGTAACGCGTCGAATTGCTGACCGACAGCAGGTTGTTCGGACCCGGTGCCATGTTCAGGGCGAAGCAGGCCGGGAGAAAAAGGGACAAGGTGGCGAGGTCCATGATCGGCTCCAGAAGCGAGAGCGATATTTTTATCACAGGTGCCGTGCGGCCCAACCCATACAGTGGCGAACGGCACGTCCCGTACAATCGCTTACTTCGCGAACTTCTTCGCCCCCGCCACACATAGAATCACCGCCACGGTCACCGCCAGCATGCCGATGCTGACCTGCTCGTGAAGCAAGGTCGCCGCCAGCGCCAGGCCAAAAAACGGCTGCAAGAGTTGAAGCTGTCCGACCGCGGCAATCCCGCCCTGAGCCAGCCCGCGATACCAGAAAACGAAGCCGATCAGCATGCTGAACAGCGACACGTAACCCAGGCTGAACCAGGCCGGTGTGCTGATCCCGGAGAACGATGCGGGGGCGAGCCACCAGGTCAACAGCGCCATCACCGGCAGCGACAGCACCAGCGCCCAGCAAATCACCTGCCAGCCGCCCAGTGTTCTGGACAGTTTCGCCCCTTCGGCATAACCCAGACCGCACGCGAGGATGGCCAGCAGCATCAGGATGTCGCCTTCAGGTGAGGCGGTCAGGCCTTGTGAGGCAGCAAATCCCACCACCAGCAGGCTGCCCAGCACCGAGAAAAACCAGAATACCGGCCGCGGCCGCTCACCACCGCGGATCACGCCGAACACGGCGGTCGCGAGCGGCAGCAAGCCGACGAAGACGATGGAGTGCGCCGACGTCACGTATTGCAACGCCAGCGCCGTCAACAGTGGAAAGCCGACCACCACGCCCATGGCCACGATGAACAACGGCAGCAGTTGGCTCTTTGCAGGGCGCTTTTCCTTGAACAGCCACAGCATGCATAACGCCAGAACGCCGGCGATGGTTGCCCGGGCGACAGTCAGGAAAACCGGGTCGAACTCCAGCACTGCCACTCGCGTGGCCGGCAGCGAGCCGCTGAAGATCACTACGCCGATCAACCCATTGATCCACCCGCTGGTGGTCTTTTCCCGGGGCTCGATATGCAGGTTCGATACGCGTTCCATTGAGGTCACACTCGATGATTGTTTTCGCGGCGGGTTGCCTTGAGCGCATCGTATGGCTGACTATAAAGACAATCAAAAAATTGTCATGGATACATCTCGAGATGCCGCGCTCCCGATACAAGTCGCTGGTTGATTCCTTTGCCACTGATATCCGTTGCGGACGTTTGCCGCCGGGCACTCGCTTGCCCACGCACCGTCAGTTGGCCGAGTCAGAAGGGCTGGCCCTGGTCACGGCCAGCCGGGTGTATGCAGAGCTTGAGGCGATGGGGCTGGTGAGTGGGGAAACCGGGCGGGGCACGTTCGTTCGGGAGACGTCGCTGCCGCCTGGTCATGGCGTTGATCAACCCGAAGTGGCCGCGGGCGTGATGGACCTGAATTTTAACTACCCCTCATTACCCGGTCAGGCCGATCTGTTGCGCAACGCCTTGCGTCAGCTCGCGTTGTCCGGCGATCTGGAATCCCATCTGCGCTACCAGCCGCATGGCGGGCGCCTGCATGAGCGCGCGTCGGTCGCCAGTCATTTGTGCACGCGAGGGCTGAGCGTAGAGGCCGGGCAGGTATTGATCGTCAGCGGTGCCCAGCATGGTTTGGCGGTGACGATGATGGCGCTGCTGAAACCGGGCGATGTGATCGCGGCAGATGCGTTGACCTACTCGGGTTTCAAAGTGCTGGCGCAAGCGTTGCACTTGGAAATCGTGCCTATTCCCGTCACCGAGACCGGACCGGATCTCGATGCACTCGACACGCTCTGCCGGCGTCGTTCGGTGCGGGCCGTCTACACCATGCCGACCCTGCATAACCCGCTGGGCTGGGTGATGGATGCGGCGTGGCGGAACCAGCTCGTATCGATAGCGCGCGCCCACGACCTGTTGATCATCGAGGACGCCGCGTACGCGTTTCTCGCCACTGACCCGCCATCACCAGTGGCCCAATCGGCGCCGGAAAGGACGGTCTACGTTTCAGGGTTTTCGAAGAACGTCGCCACCGGCCTGCGTGTCGGCTTCGTTGCTGCGCCGGCTGAAAAGGTCCCGGCACTGGAGCGCGTGATCCGGGCGACCACCTGGAATACGCCAGGTGTGATGACCGCGATTGCCTGCGCATGGCTCGACGATGGAACTGTCAGCAAACTCGAGGAGCAAAAGCGCGCGGACGCACAAGCCCGGCAAGCCCTGGCTGCGGAGCTTCTGAAAGGGCTGCCCTGCATCACTCATCCTTCTTCCTACTTTTTATGGCTGCCTCTGGCGGAGGACGCCAGGGCGGACCAGATCGCCGTGGAGTTGATACAAGAGCAAGTGGCCGTTTCCACCGCCGAACCCTTTTCCGTCGCTGCCAATGCGCCCCATGCGATCCGATTGGCGCTGGGGTCGGTGGACATGGATTCTCTTCGGGCAGCGCTGATCAAGGTGAAGCGGGTGGTGGGCGCTTATTCCTAGAACGGTTGGGCAGTTTTCTTCAATACGCGGACCAGCCCGCGCCTTACCGTGAGGCCTGGTTCAACTGAATTGAAGAAGGTATGCAATGAGTCTGATTATTTCGATGGCG
Source organism: Pseudomonas sp. BF-B-15 (assembly GCF_019946675.1). Lineage (NCBI taxonomy): Bacteria > Pseudomonadati > Pseudomonadota > Gammaproteobacteria > Pseudomonadales > Pseudomonadaceae > Pseudomonas > Pseudomonas sp. BF-B-15. The sequence goes on along the minus strand of NZ_JAGYFZ010000029.1, from coordinate 42,924 downwards.
GCGTTTGCCCTGGTGGCCTCGATTACGCCGGGGCCGGTCAACATTGTGGCGTTGAGCTCCGGCGCGCAGTTCGGTTTTCGCGCCAGTCAGCGCCACGTGGCCGGCGCAACGCTGGGTTTTGTGTTGCTGCTGGTGTTGATGGGGTTGGGGCTGCATGAAGTGTTGCAGGCATGGCCGGCGCTGACGCGGGTGGTGCAACTGGCCGGCGTGGCGTTTCTGTTGTTCATGGCGTGGAAACTGGCGGCGGACAACGGGCAACTCGACGCGAAGGAGTCGGGGCGGGCGCCGTCGATGGTGTATGGCGCGGTCATGCAGTGGCTCAACCCGAAAGCCTGGCTGGCCTGCGTGGCCGGCATGGGCGCGTTTGTCGCCGATGGCGAGGCGCGGCTGGTCTGGCAGTTTGCCGCGGTGTATCTGGTGATCTGCTACCTGTCCGTCGGTTGCTGGGCGTACGCCGGTACTTTTCTGCGCGGCTATCTGAACAACCCGGTGGGGATGCGTGTGTTCAACCGGATCATGGCGCTGTTGCTGGCGATGAGTGCGATTTACCTGTTGTTGCCCTGATCGATCATTCAGCCGCGATACTGCCCCGGTGTCGCCGCCAGATGCTGTTTGAACGCCCGCTGAAAATGCGCCTGATCGGCAAACCCGGCTTCCAGCGCCACGTCGGCGATCAGCTTGCCGCTGCGCAGTCGATCCTGGGCAAACTGGATGCGTCGGTTGACCAGAAACGCGTGGGGCGTCATGCCGAAATGCTGTTTGAAGGCGCGGATAAGGTAGGACGGCGACAGTTGCGCAGCGTCGCAAATGTCTTCGAGCTTGAGCATTTTCGTGCAGTTGTCGCGAATGTAGTCAGCCGCGCGCTCCAGTTTGAAATTGGGCTCGCGCAGCGGTTGATCGCCGGGGTTGAGGCGTTGCTGCACGTCGGTAAAAAACTCGACCGCTGCGCTGTGTTTGCTCAGCACGTCCTGCTCGCTGTCGACCAGTGTTTCGAACAGCGTCTTCAGGCCGGCAAACAGGCTGGCGTCAGACGTATGGGTGATGGAAAACCGCCGAAATGCCAAGTCGCTGCCGAACCCGAGCTGATGCTGCAAGTCGGTGAGCCACGGCGTATCGACGTACAACATCAAGTACGACCACGGCTGGTCGTCGATTGGATTACAGGCGTGGACGTCGCCGGGATTCATCAGCACTACGGTGCCGGCGCTGACCTCAAACTCCGATTGTTCATGGATATAGGTACTGCGCCCGGCGGTAATCGCACCGATGGAAAAGTGCTCGTGGGCATGCCGGGTGTAACAGACCTCGCGCCCATCGGCGATGGAGCGGGCTTCAATGAAGGGCAGGGCATCGTCGCGCCAGAAGCGGGGGGCCTTGTCAGCGTCTTTGCCAGCGGTGGGCTTCATCGTCGGTGTCCTCGGCAGGTCAGCACCGGAGTGTATTAGCTCTCGCCGTCAAAGGCTCGTTGCAGTGCAGCGATATCGAGTTTTTTCATTTGCAGCATCGCCTCCATGGCGCGCTGTGATTTTGCCGTGTCGGGGTCTTTCATCATGTTCATCAGGGCGATTGGCACGATCTGCCACGACAGGCCGAATTTGTCCTTGAGCCAGCCGCATTGCTGGGCCTGAGGGACACCCCCCGCGCTCAGGGCGCCCCAGAAGTGATCGACTTCCTCCTGGGTCTGGCAATTGACCTGAAACGAGATTGCCTCGCTGAACTTGAACATTGGGCCACCGTTGAGGCCGGTGAAACTCTGTCCGTCGAGCTCGAAGCTGACCGTCATGACCGAGCCTTCAGGGCGGCCATGGAAATCGAAACCGGCGTGGCCATAGTAGGTCGTGGCGGTGATTTTGGAATGATCGAACACCGAGCAGTAAAACTTCGCGGCTTCCTCCGCCTGATCGTCGAACCACAGGCAGGGCGTGAGCTTCTGAACGCGTTGCATGGCGGTAATCCTCTCCACGGTTCACTCGTGCTGAACTTTCAGCGTAGTCAGCCGGGAGGGGCTCGGAAGTACCGCAGATCGACAAGTTACCGATCAGAAATCCCAGCGGGTGGTCAGTTGCACGTTGCGAGGTTCACCGTAGAACCCGGTGCCAAAGTTGCCGAGCCCGGTGTAATAGGTCTGGTCGAAGAGGTTCTTCACGTTCAGCGTGGTGCTCAGGTGATCGTTGAAGCGGTAACGCGCCATGACGTCCACCAGGGCATAGCTTTGCTGGGTGATTGTCGAAGACTGGCCGAAGTTGACCGGGTCGTCGGGGTTGGGCTGGAACACATTGCCGAAGAATTCGCTCTGCCAGTTCACCCCGCCGCCGACGGTGAGTTTTTCCAGTGCCCCTGACAGCCGGTAGGTGCTGAACACCCGAACCACTTGTTCCGGCGCGGTGGTTTGCAGGATCGAGCCGTAGACGTAATCGCCCTTGGCATCGCGGGTGTGGTTGTAGCTGTAGCCGGCCGACAGATTCCAGCCTTCCATCACTTCACCCGCCACTTCGACTTCAAAGCCTTTGGTCGTGGCGCCTTGCACCGGGCGGTACACCGATTCGGTGTCGACACCGCTGACGTACTCGGCAACGTTGTCCTGCTCGATGCGGAACACCGCGAAGCTGGCGTTCAAGCGCCCGTCAAGGAATTCGGCCTTGAGCCCGGCCTCGTAGCTGTCGCCTTCCACCGGGTCGAGCAGTTTGCGCTCGGCATCCTTGCTCATCTGCGGCTGATAAATGCTGGTGTAGCTGGTGTACACCGACCAGGTGTCGTCGAGGTCGTAGACCAGCCCGGCATAGGGGGTGACCACGCCGGTCTGGCGATAGCTGTCGCGCACATCCTTGGTGGTCGGGTCGCTGTAGTCCAGCTCATCGCTGGCAGTGAAGCGGCTGACCCGGGCGCCGAGGATCACCGCCAGGTCGTCGGTTGGCTTGAGGCGGGTGGCCAGGTAGGCGCCGGTCTGACGCTGGTCGATGTCGTTGTCGCCGACCCTGGCAATGTCCGGTTTCGCGAACTCGCCGCGCCAGTCGAAGATGCTGCCGTCGAGGGGCGGGTAGACCGAACCGTGCACCGGAATGTCCTGGCGCGTGTGCATCGACATGAAACCGGCGATCAGCTCATGCTCACGACCCAGCAGGCTGAACGGGCCGGTGAAATTGACGTCGAGGTTGTCCTGCAACTGGTCGCCCTTGAACCGGCCCATGTACATGAACATGCCGTTGCCGGTGAGCGGGTCCGGATTGCCGCCGCTGGCAGAGGCGAGGAAGGTGTCGTGCTGGCGATGCTTGCGGTCGTAGCTGACCTTCAGCTTCCAGTCATTCACCAGTTGCTGTTCCACCGAGGCGAAGATCGTCTGGTTGGTGAAATCGCGCCGGCTCCAGTCGGTGGCCGGGTTGAACGAACGGGAAAAACGGGTGCGCGAACCGTCGCTGTTGTACATCGGGAAACCGGTCCAGCTGGCGCCACGGGAGCGGGTATTTTGCTGGTCGATACCGAAGGTCACGAGAGTGCCCTGCGTCAGGTCGGCTTCGAGGATGCCGTAGGCGATGTCGCGGGTGTTGCGGTAGTTGTCCAGGTACGCGCTGCGGTCTTGATACGCCCCGACGAAACGCCCGCGCACGTTGCCGCTCTCCGTCAGTGGGCCAGCAATGTCGCCAGTGCTGCGATAGTTGTCCCAGGAGCCGACGGCGCCGGTGATCGAGGCCTTGAATGCTTTGGTCGGGCGCTTGCGGATCAGGTTGACGGTGGCCGATGGGTCCCCAGAACCGGTCATCAGCCCGGTGGCGCCCTTGATGATCTCGACGCGATCGAAGGTCGCCATGTCGGTGCTGGTGGTGCCGTAATCGTAAACGCCGTCGTAGTCGGTGTTGACACCGTCGTACTGGAAGTTGGTGATCGGCAGGCCACGGCTGGAAAACTCCCAACGCTCGCTGTCGTAGTTCTGCACACTGACGCCGGGTACGCGGCGCAGGGCGTCGGCGATGCTGGTGGAGCCCTGATCGTCGAGTTGCTGGCGGGTGATGACCGACACCGACTGCGGGGTTTCACGCAAGGACAGCGACAGCCCGGTGGCTGAAGAGGTCGATCCGAGGGTGTAGGCGTGGCTGTCTTCGGTGATGGCGCCGAGTGCCCGGCCGGAAACGTTGGTGGTGCCCAGTTCCAGCGGCCCATTCGTTGCGGGTGCAACCTGCAGGACATAGCCGCGGTCGCCCTGCGGCTGGGCTTGCAAGCCACTGCCTTGCAACAGTCGCTGCAAGCCCTGTTGCACGGTGAATTCGCCTTCAAGCCCCGGGCTGTATTTATCACTCGCCAGATCGTTGCGGCCGGCGAGGAATATCCCCGCCTGTTCGGCGAAACGGTTGAGTGCGCTGACCAACGAGCCGGCAGCGACCGTGTAATAACGCTTCTGGCGGGTGGACTGTTCACTGGTGCCGGCTGTTCCGGCGTGGGCGAGGGCCGGGGCAAGACTCAGCAGCGCGACCGGAAGGGCCAGTGCCAACGGACGCAAGGCAAAACGAGTGCGAGCGAAGGAGTCGCGCAAAAGGGTGTTCCCTGGAATCAGATCGAGCGGCAATTGAAGTGCTTCACAGGGTTAACCGAACGAAAAACCAAAAAGGGAACTGTGGCGTTGAAATGTTTTTGGTTCACGCTTTTGGCGCGACGTTGACCCACCAGTCCATGGTTTTTTCGACGCGTATTGGTAGCGCCGCTTCCAGCAGGCGCAAGGCTTGATCGGTGTCCTTGAGCGGAAACGACCCCATCACCGGCAAACCGGCGATGGCCGGGTCGCACGCCAGATGCCCCGGTCGGTAGCGGCTCAATTCCTCGATCAACTGCCCCAGCGGCAGGTTGTCCGCCAGCAACAGACCACGGCGCCAGGCTTCGCGGCCCGCCGCTGCTTCGGTGGAAGGTGGCGTGTGGTTTTGCGTGAACGCCAATTGTCGTCCGGCCTCGACCACCTGCACCTGGCCCGCCGTGGTTCGAACTTCGACCGCGCCTTCGTAGACGTTCAGCAACGTCCGCTGTTGTTCCTGGCGCACGCTGAAACGAGTGCCGAGCGCGCGCATCCGGCCTTCGGCGGTTTGCACCAGAAACGCTCGGCTGCTGTCCTTGGCGGTATCAATCAACACTTCCCCGGCATTCAACAGCAGCAGGCGTTGCGTGGTGTCGAAACGCACATTCAGCGCGCTGAGGGCGTTGAGCCAGATGCGGCTGCCATCGCTCAGGAGGCTTTCCCGGGTTTCGCCGGTGCCCGTAGAAAGATCGGCGGTCCATCGGCCCAGAACGTCCGGCAGCGAAGATTCCCGCCAGGCGTTCCAGCCCAGTAGCCCGCCCGATGCGAGAATGAGCAGGCTCTTGACTGTCTGCCGACGGCTGATCGGCGAGCGCGCGGTATTACGCAGCACAAGTCCGGCGGCCTGCGGGTGATCATCCTGTAGCGCGGCAAAGCGCTGGCCAACACGCTCGACATAGCGCCAGGCCGCCTGATGATCGCCACTTTGCGCCAGCTAGGCTTGCCAGCGCTGACGTTCCTGATCGCCGACGTGCTGATCGTTGAGTTGCACATACCATTGCGCCGCTTGTTCGAGGCTGGCATGGCTGATCGAGTTGGAAGAGACGGCGGGCATGGCGCTACTCGATCAACAGGCCATCGAGTTCGGCCTCAAGCATCGCGCAGTGCATCAGCGCCTGTGCCAGGTACTTTTTCACCATGCGTTCGCACACGCCGATTTCTTCGGCGATGGCGCGGTAGGGCAGGCCATGCAACTGGGCCAGGATGAACGCGTCGCGCACATTCTTTGGCAGGCGCAGCAGCATGGCGTCCACTTCATACAAGGTCTCGACGATGATTGCCCGTTGCTCCGGCGACGGTTGAACCGCCTGCGGGCGTGCAGCCAGCGTTTCCAGCCACGCCTGTTCCAGCTGTCGACGGCGCCAGTGATCGATGCACAAGCCACGGGCAATGGTCGCCAGGTAGGAGCGCTCGCGACTTTCGCAGTCGAACACTTGAGGGCGCTTGAGCACGCGGATAAAGGTGTCATGGGCCAGGTCGGCAGCATCGAACGCATTGCTCAAGCGTCGGCGCAGCAGCTCATGCAGCCAGCGGTGATGCGTGACGTAGAGGTTCTGAACGCTGGAAGAATCGGCGACCATCATCGTGAACAGATATCCATGGGCGACAGGCGCCGTTGGTGCAAATAAGAATTGGTCGCGATTAAAACAAAAGGTTCAGCTGCGTGCAAATGATATTGGTTTGCTTTTAGGGTGTGTAGACAGGCAGAGGGCCTTGGTGAAGTCAAATTGACTCTTGCCGTAGTCGTATTGACTGTTCTGGCGTCAGGTCAAATTGACTGCCTTCGTCGCAGCGTGTTGATTTTTATAGCTTAAAAAACTGGCACGAAACCTGAAGTAACAAACGTACAACTGGTCTGATTCGGGAGTACGGAAATATGTTCGCTTACTTCAGCAATCCTCAGAATGTCTTGCACCTGTCGAGCAACATGTTGGGCGCGGGCCTGGCGCTGTTGCTGGCAGGCATCTACGGCGCTTATCTCTACGCCGGACACCTGCCGATCGTGGTGTTGGTCGCGATGCATGCCATGACCATCATCGGGCCGACCCTGATCAAGATCGGCTATGTCATGCGCCTGCTGGCCCAGCATCGGATGGGCAAAGGTTTGGTCACCGCAGCGGTTTGAGGCATCAGACCGGCATTTTGTTTGTACCGAGACGCTAGCCTCGTCCCAGACCACCCTGTTCGGCGATCCAGCGGGTGGCCAGGTCGATAAAGGCGCGCAACTTCGGTTGAGTCTGGGTTCTGCCGGGGAAATACAGGTACAGCGCCGAACTCAGTGGCACGAACGGTTGCAGCACCCGCACCAGTCGGCCGTCCGCCAACTCATCGGCGATTTCCAGATCGCAGGCATACGCCAGGCCCGAACCGCTACGGGCGGCAGCCACCAGCAACCTTCGGTCATTGACGATCACGCCGCCCTCGACACCCACCGTAAAATCGCGCCCCTCGCGGCGAAACTCCCAGCGGTGTGCGCTCCCCGAGGTCGAAAAGCGAAAGCCGATGCATTGATGGCGGGTCAGGTCTTCAGGGCTGGCCGGTTTGCCTGCCTTGGCGAAGTACTCCGGCGCACCCACCACCGACCATTGCAGATCCGGCGTGAGGCGCACCGCGACCATGTCTTTTTCGATGGACTCGCCCAGGCGGATCCCGGCATCGAAACCGCCAGCCATCAGGTCCACCGTGGCGTCATCAAGAGAGATGTCGAGGGTGACTTGCGGATAAGCCTCGCGAAACAGCGGAATCAGCGGCTCCATCAACAAGGCCCCGGACAGCCTCGGTGCAGTGAGGCGCAGCGTGCCCATGGGCTGGTCGCGAAAGCCGCTGAGTACCGCCAGCGCCTCATCGATTTCACTGGCCGCAGGCCGCAACCGCGCAAACAGGCTGGCCCCGGCTTCAGTCAACGCCACCCGGCGTGTGGTGCGCTGGAACAGCAACACGCCCGTACGGCGCTCGAGCAATTTGATCGCATGGCTGACAGCCGTGGGGGTGACCGCCAATCGGGTCGCGGCGAGGGTGAAACTCTTGTGCTCGGCCACCGCCAGAAATTCGGTCAAGCCATCGAAAGGATCGTGATTCATCGCGGTGCCATTATGAAAGAGCGTTTCATAGTGCTTGTAACACGAGGGCATTTTTCCGGGCAATCTTCCTGCGTACCTTGTGCCTACCCCCACTGCACACAAGGAACACGCTCATGACCACCTCCAATAACTTCAAGCGTATCTGGCTCATCACAGGCGCTTCTCGCGGTATCGGCGCAAAAATCGCCGCCGCCGCGCTGGGCAACGGTGACGCGGTGGTTGCCACCGCCCGCGATGCCAACAGCATCACTCAGCGTTTTGGCGATCAACCCGGTTTGCTGGCCGTCACCCTCGACGTCACTGACGAAGCGCAAAGCGTTGCGGTCGCAAAAGCCGCCATCGAGCACTTCGGACGCATCGACGTGCTGGTCAACAACGCCGGTTTCGGTTTGCTCGGCGCAGTAGAAGAAGCCACTGCCGATGAAGTACGCCGCGTGTACGAAACCAATGTCTTCGGTTTGATGAACGTCACTCGCGCCGTCCTGCCTTACATGCGCGCCGCTCGCAGCGGGCATGTGATCAACCTGTCATCGGTGGGAGGTTACAGATCCGGGGCGGGATTCGGTGTTTACTGCTCGACCAAATTCGCCGTCGAAGGCTTGAGTGAAGCGCTGCATGCCGAGCTGGAGCCGCTGGGCGTCAAGGTCACCATCGTTGAACCGGGCTATTTCCGCACGGAGTTTCTCGAAGGCAATTCGCTGGTCGAATCGCCGTCCTCGATTGCCGACTACGACGGCACTGCGGGCGAAGTACGCAAGATTGCCAAGGCCGTGACCCTGAATCAGCCTGGTGATCCGGACAAACTGGCCCAGGTCATGATCACCCTGGTGGAAGCGCAAAAAGCACCGCTGCGCCTGCCGCTGGGCAGTGACTGCGTCGCGGCGATCGAAGCCAAGAACGCCTATGTCGCCGGTGAGTTGCAGGCCTGGCGCGAAGTGTCGGTGTCCACCGATTTCTAAGCCCCGACGCAACCTGTAGGAGCCAGCTTGCTGGCGAAGCGGCAGCGGCCATAAAACCGCTTCGCCAGCAAGCTGGCTCCTACAGGTTTGGGGTGGTTTTGAGAGTACCGGTGGTCGATGAACCGGTCTCGCCCGGCAATTTGCGCTTAGCTATAGGGATAACCCAAACAGCGCTACCTGTAGGAGCGAAGCTTGCTCGCGAAGGGGCCGTGTCATTTGACATGGAAGTCGTCTGATACACCGCCTTCGCGAGCAAGCTTCGCTCCTACATGGGCCGTGAGTCTGAGGAATTCGCCATGCTGACCCTCAACATCAATGGCAAGGATCAGGCACTGGATGTCCCTGCGGACATGCCGCTGCTTTGGGTCCTGCGCGATGTCACGCACCTGACCGGTACCAAATTCGGTTGCGGCATGGCCCAGTGCGGTGCCTGCACCGTGCATGTCGACGGGGCGCCGCTGCGCTCCTGCATCACGCCCGCCACGGCGGTGGCCCATGGGCAAAAAATTCTCACCATTGAAGGCCTGTCCACCGACGGTTCGCACCCGGTGCAACAAGCCTGGGCCGAACTCGATGTGGTCCAGTGTGGCTACTGCCAGTCCGGGCAGATCATGTCGGCGGCGGCGCTGCTGGCGAAGATCCCCAAGCCCACCGACAGCGACATCGACCAGGCGCTCTCCGGCAACATCTGCCGCTGCGGCACCTACCCGAGGATTCGTGCCGCGGTCAAACGCGCCGCCGACATCGGTTGACGGGAGTCATGCGCCATGAACAGCATCAATCCGTTATCGCGCCGTGGTTTTCTCAAGGGCAGCGCAGTGCTGGGCGGTGGGCTGGTGATCGCCTTTGTCATCCCCGGCACCCACCGTTTTGCCATGGGCGCCGAGAATCAGGGCAACGTCTTCGCGCCCAATGCATTTTTACGAATCGGTAACGACAACAGCGTCACCGTGCTGCTCGGCCATTCTGAAATGGGCCAGGGCATCTGGACCGGCCTGACCATGCTGATCGCCGAAGAGCTGGACGCCGACTGGTCGAAAATCCGCGTCGAACACGCCCCGGCGTCGGCCGCCGACTATGGTCTGCCCGGGTTTGGCGGGATGCAAATCACTGGCGGTTCGACCTCGACCTGGATGGAGTTCGATCGTTACCGTCAGGCGGGCGCGGCGGCGCGGTTGATGCTGATCGAAGCCGCCGCCAAGCGCTTCAATGTCGCGCCTTCGGAAATTCGCACCGAGTCGGGTGTGGTCATTGCCGGCGACCACCGCGCCACGTACGGCGAACTGGCCGATGACGCGGGCAAGCTGCTGGCACCGGACCCGGCGTCGATCAAGTTCAAGGAGGCGAAAGACTGGAAGGTCATCGGCAAACCGACCAAACGCCTGGACACACCGGAGAAAATCACCGGGCGAGCCAAATTCGGGATGGACGTGCAGTTCGACGGACTCATGACCGCGATGGTTGCCCGCGCGCCGGTGTTCGGTGGCAGCGTCAAATCCTTTGAAGGCGCGCAAGCGCTGGAGATCCCGGGCGTGCACAAAGTGGTGCAGGTGCCGACGGGCGTCGCGGTGATTGCCGATCATTACTGGGCGGCGAAACTGGGGCGCGATGCGCTGAAGGTCGATTGGGATCTGGGACCGAACATCGGGCTAGACAGCCAACATCTGCTGGAGAGCTTTCGCAAACTCGCCGCCACGCCGGGCACTTCGGCCAGCAAGGCCGGGGATGCACAGGGCGCTTTGCGCAAGGCAGCGAAGGCGATTGACGTCGAGTACAGCGTGCCGTACCTGGCTCATGCGCCAATGGAACCGCTCAATTGCACGGTGAAAATCACCCAGGACAAATGCGAAATCTGGACCGGTACGCAGTTCCAGACGCTGGAGCAGATGATCGCGGGAAAAATAACCGGGCTCAAACCCGAGCAGGTCGAGATTCATACCGAGTTTCTGGGCGGCGGTTTCGGCCGGCGGGCCAACCCGACTTCGGACTTTGTCGCTGAGGCGGTGGAGGTCGCGAAGGCGGCGGGCGGCCCGGTGAAAACGGTGTGGTCGCGTGAGGACGACATTCGTGGCGGCTATTACCGCTCGGCGTTCCTGCATCAGGCGCGTATCGGCCTGGATGCCAGTGGAATGCCGATGGCGTGGAAGCACGTGATGGTCGGGCAGTCGATCATGGACGGCACAGCGTTTGCGGCCACCATGGTCAAGGACGGTATCGACAAAACGTCGGTCGAAGGCGTTGTCGACAGCCCTTACATCGAGGGCTTGGCCGATCATCAAGTGGAACTGCATTCGCCGAAAACCGGCATCACCGTGTTGTGGTTGCGTTCGGTCGGACACACCCACACGGCGTTCGTGATGGAGTCGCTGATCGATGAGCTGGCCGAAGCGGCAGGCAAGGACCCGGTGGAGTACCGGCGAACCTTGCTCAAGGACCATGCGCGGCATCTTGGTGTGTTGAACCTGGCGGTCGAGAAGGCCAATTGGACAGCGCCATTACCGGATGGGCATGCACTGGGTGTCGCGGTGCATGAGTCGTTCGGCAGCTACGTTGCGCAGGTTGCGGAGGTATCCCAGGACAACCTGAAGATCCGCGTGCACCGGGTGGTGTGCGCGGTGGACTGCGGAATTGCGGTCAACCCGATGAGCATCGCGGCGCAAATGGAGTCGGCCATCACCTTCGGCCTCGGCTTTACCCTGCACAGCAAACTGACCTTCGAGAATGGGCAGGTGGTGCAGTCCAATTACCACGACTATCAGGTGCTGCGCCTGAACGAAATGCCAGTGGTTGAAGTGCATATCGTGCCCAGCACCGACAAACCCGGCGGCATCGGTGAGGCTGGCGTGCCGCCCACGGCGCCAGCGGTGGCCAACGCAGTGTTTGCCCTGACCGGGCAACGGTTGCGCGAACTGCCCTTGCAACTGTCGGGGGTGTGAGATGAGGCGACATCTGATTCTGGGCGCAGTGGTGCTGATCCTCCTGACGATCTACGCCACGGACCTGTTCTCAGAGGATAGAGAAGCGTTGAAGGCTTTCGATACCGTGCAGAAAGTGTTTCAGAGCCCGCGCTGCCAGAACTGCCATATTCCCGGTGATTCACCGTTGCAGTTCGATGCCGGAACGCCCCACGCGATGAACGTCGTACGCGGCATGGACGGCAAGGGCGCGGCCGGTTTGCCGTGCGCCACCTGCCACGCCGACAGCAATCCGCCGGCCAGTTACGGCCCGCATGCTCCGCCGGGTGCGCCGCACTGGAGCCTGCCGCCTGCGGCGCACAAAATGGCCTGGATCGGGCTGCCGGCCGACAAATTGTGCGCAATGATCAAGGACCGCTCCAGTAATGGCGACCGGGATTTCGCCGCGCTGATCAAGCATGTAAGCGACGACAAACTGGTGCTGTGGGGCTGGAATCCGGGTGAAGGGCGAGCGCCGGTGCCGGTGCCGCACGATATCTTCGTCACTCAATTCAAGCGCTGGGCCGAGGCCGGTGGGCCTTGTCCGGTGGTGGGCAGTTGACCGACGGTCCGTTAACCGGGAGTCAAACCGGGTATGGACCACTCTAAAGAACATACCCGCCAATGGAGTGAGTCATGCTGAACCCAGGCAAACCGGTAAAACACGGCGCTAACGCAGACCCGTTGCTGTCGCCCCAGCAAGCGCGTCAATTGCTGCGTGATCAGGCCCGTAAAGCCGAGCAGGAAGTGATTGGTGTGCAGATGGCGAGCATGGATGAGTTGACGCTGCTGTCCAACCGTCACGGCTTCACGACACTGGCCCAACTGGGGCTGGACGCCTGTCAGCAACTGGAAAAGCCGGCCACGCTGCTGTTTTTCGACCTCGATAATTTCAAGCACATCAACTATTTGTACGGTCGCGCCGAGGGTGATGACGCGCTGAAAACCTTTGCCGACGTGCTGCGCATCGCCTTCCGCGAAAACGATGTGATTGGCCGGCTCGGCGACGACGAGTTTGTGGCCTTGTTGACCGGTTCAAGCGCCGTGGACATTGGCGCCATCAAGTCGCGGCTCGAAGAAATCCTCGACGAGCGCAATGCCACGATGCGTCGCGGTTATGACATTCGCTTCAGCATTGGCCAGGTTGAGTACGACATTAATCTGCATCACTCGATCGATGAACTGCTGATTGAGGCGGAGAGGGCGTTGCATCGGTAGGCTGGAATTTCGGTGGTATATGAGCGGGCCTCATCGCGAGCGGGCTCGCTCCCACAGTGGATCTTCGCAGAATACAAAACCTGCATCCGGCACAAATCCTTGTGGGAGCGAGACCGGCTTGCCGGCGATGAGGCCCTCAAAATCACCCATATCTTCACTTGGCAAACAGCTGCCCGATATCCTTGAACGCTTTGAACTCCAGCGCGTTACCGCAAGGATCAAACAAAAACATCGTCGCCTGTTCGCCAACCAACCCCTGAAACCGAATACCCGGTTCAATCACGAATCGGGTGTCGCGCGCCTTCAGCCGTTCAGCCAAACCCTCCCACTCATCCATCCCCAGCACCACGCCAAAATGCGGCACCGGTACGTCATGCCCGTCCACGGCGTTTGTATGCGCCGCTTCCTGTGAGGCGTTTTTGGGCGCCAGGTGAATCACCAACTGGTGGCCGAAAAAATTGAAGTCGACCCAATGGTCGCTGGACCGGCCTTCCTCCAGGCCGAAGACGTCACGGTAAAAAGTCCGGGCTGCCGCGAGGTCATATACCGGGATTGCCAAGTGAAAAGGGGAGAGTTGCATCGCTGTGCCTCGCAGATTGACGGTGGTTGAGGTGGAGTTTAGCGCTGTGCTTTTCGATTAAAAGACGATAGTTTTTGCATCGAGCTCAAATTATTTCGATCAATCGAGACCGTCATGCTGCGTGAACTGAAAACCTTCATCGCTGTTACACGCTACGGCACATTCGCCGCCGCCGGCATGCACATCGGCCTGACGCAGTCGGCAGTCAGCGCGCAGATGCGCAATCTGGAACAGGCGTTGGGCATTCGTTTATTCGATCGCACCGGGCGTCAGGCGATTCTCAATGCGGCAGGGCAACGGGCGTTGCCGATGGCCCGGGAGATGCTGGAAACCTTCAGTCGCATGGCGGTCAGCGATGACGTCAGCGAATACCGCGGCGAGCTGAAGATTGGCGCAGTGGCCACGGCCCAGACCGGGTTGCTGCCCCAGGCGTTGTTGCGGCTGCGTCAGCAAGCGCCGTTGCTGGAGCCGAAACTGGTGCCGGGCGTTTCGCTCAATTTGCTGAGCCAGGTCGATACCGGGGAGGTTGATCTGGCCATCCTGATCAAGCCGCCGTTCGAGTTGCCCAAGGAGTTGTCGGCGCAGGTCATTCGCAAGGAACCGTTTGTGCTGATCGTGCCGCGGGAGCTTGAAGGTGATGACCCGTTGCAGATCCTCGCGGACCATCCCCATGTGCGCTACGACCGCAATTCCTTCGGTGGGCGCCTGGTGACGCGGTTCCTGCGTGAGCAGCAGATTGATGTGCAGGTGGCTTTGGAGCTGGATGAACTGGAAGCCATCGTCAAAATGGTTGAATGCGGATTGGGTGTTTCGTTGCTTCCTGAGGCTGGGTTGTGGCTTGAGTATGGCGCGAAGGTGCGGATCATCCGGTTGGGCGAACTGACGTTCTACCGCGAGATTGTGCTGTTGCAGCGCTACAGCCAACGTTTGCAGCCAATCCAGCAATTATTTGCCAACTGCCTGACCTCAATCGACCTGAACACACAATCCCTGTAGGAGCCGGCTTGCTGGCGATGGCGGTGTGTCAGCCGATATATTGATTGTCTGAACGGACGCTATCGCCAGCAAGCCGGCTCCTACAGGGGATTGCGTTGAGTCTGAAATCGCAGGCACAAAAAAACCCGCCTACAGAGGCGGGTTTTTTCGTTACCGTCGAAGATTACTCTTCGAGGCTGCCCATGGCCGTGGTGTTGAAACCACCGTCCACGTACATGATTTCACCGCTGATGCCGGACGCCAGGTCCGAGCACAGGAAGGCGCCGGCGTTGCCGACTTCTTCGATGGTGACGTTGCGACGCAGCGGGGTTTGCGCTTCGTTGGCGGCCAGCATCTTGCGGAAGTTCTTGATGCCGGAAGCGGCGAGGGTGCGGATCGGGCCAGCCGATACGCAGTTGACGCGAGTGCCGTCCGGGCCCAGGGAGCCGGCCAGGTAACGTACGCCAGCTTCCAGCGAAGCCTTGGCCATGCCCATTACGTTGTAGTTAGGCATGGTGCGCTCGGCACCCAGGTACGACAGGGTCAGCAGGCTGCCGTTGCGGCCTTTCATCATTTCGCGGCCAGCTTTGGCCAAAGCCACGAAGCTGTAGGCGCTGATGTCGTGAGCAATGCGGAAACCTTCACGGGTGGTGGCTTCGGTGAAGTCGCCGTCCAGTTGGTCGCCCGGGGCGAAGCCGACGGAGTGCACGATGCAATCCAGGCCATCCCACTTCTTGCCCAGCTCAACGAAGACCTTGGCGATTTCTTCATCGCTGGCCACGTCGCACGGGAAGCACAGGTCCGGGTTGGAACCCCAGCTTTGTGCGAACTCTTCGACACGACCCTTGAGTTTGTCGTTCTGATAAGTGAAGGCAAGCTCAGCGCCCTCGCGATGCATGGCGGCAGCGATGCCGGATGCGATGGACAGCTTGCTGGCGACACCGACGATCAGTACGCGCTTACCGGCGAGAAAACCCATGTGTTGCTCCTCTCTTTCAGGTTATTGCGCAGTGGCTGGTGCCAGAAAAGCGGCTTCCAGCAACTGCTGTGTATACGGATGTTGGGGGGCGGCAAAGATACTTTGCGCGTCTCCCTGTTCGACCACTTGGCCATGCTTGACCACCATCAGCTGGTGGCTCAGCGCTTTGACGACAGCCAGGTCATGGCTGATAAACAGATACGTCAGGTTGTACTTGGTTTGCAGTGAACGCAAAAGCTCCACCACTTGGCGCTGCACTGTCCGGTCGAGGGCCGAAGTCGGCTCGTCCAGCAGAATCAGCGCCGGTTTTAGCACTAATGCCCGGGCAATGGCGATTCTCTGCCGCTGCCCGCCGGAAAATTCGTGGGGGTAGCGGTGCCGGGTTTCCGGATCCAGACCTACCTCCTTGAGTGCCGCAATAATCGCTTGTTCCTGTTCTGCCTCGGTGCCCATCTTGTGAATCCGCAGGCCTTCGCCAACGATCTGGCTCACGCACATCCGCGGGCTCAGGCTGCCGAACGGGTCCTGAAACACCACCTGCATCTCCCGACGCAGCGGCCGAACCTGTTGTTGCGTCAGGCAGTCTAGCTGCTTGCCTTCAAAACGGATCGCACCTTTGCTGCCAATCAGCCGCAAAATCGCCAAACCGAGTGTCGACTTGCCGGAACCGCTTTCTCCCACGATCCCCAGGGTCTGTCCCTGAGGCAGGCTGAAATTGATCCCGTCCACTGCTTTGATGTGATCGACGGTCTTTTTCAGCAAGCCTTTCTTGATCGGGAACCAGACTTTCAAGTCCTCGACCTGCAGCAGCGGCGGGCCAATCACATTGGTCGCCGGCTTGCCGCTGGGCTCCGCTGCCAGCAGTTCCCGAGTGTACGGATGCTGCGGCGCGCGGAACAACTCTTCGCACGATGCCTGTTCGACGATGCAACCGCGCTGCATGACACATACGCGATGCGCAATTCTTCGCACAAGGTTCAAATCGTGACTGATCAGTAACAATGCCATGCCCAGACGGGTCTGCAATTCCTTGAGCAATTCGAGGATTTTCAGCTGGACGGTCACGTCCAGCGCGGTGGTCGGTTCGTCTGCGATCAGCAGCTCCGGCTCGTTGGCCAGGGCCATGGCGATCATCACCCGCTGGCGCTGGCCGCCGGACAATTCATGGGGCAGGGCTTTCAGGCGCTTCTCGGGTTCCGGAATGCCGACCATTTCCAGCAGTTCCAGCGTACGTTTGGTCGCGACTTTGCCGATCAAACCTTTGTGGATGCTGAGAACTTCGTTGATCTGCTTCTCGATCGAGTGCAGCGGATTGAGCGAAGTCATCGGCTCCTGAAAGATCATCGCGATCCGGTTGCCACGGATGTGGCGGATGGTTTTTTCTTTCAGGCTCAGCAAGTCTTGCCCGGAGTACTCGATGGTGCCGGACGGATGCCGGGCGAGCGGGTAGGGCAGCAGGCGCAGGATCGAGTGCGCGGTGACCGATTTGCCGGAACCGCTTTCACCCACCAACGCCAGGGTTTCGCCGCGCTTGATGTCGAAGCTGACACCTTCGACCACCCGCTGGCAGCGCTCGCCAACGACGAATTCGACGGCCAGGTCGCGCACTTCGATCAGATTGTCCTGATTCATTTCACTTCCTCGGGTCGAAGGCATCGCGAGCGGACTCGCCGATGAACACCAGCAGACTCAACATCAACGCCAGCACCGCAAACGCGCTCATGCCCAGCCACGGCGCTTGCAGGTTGGATTTGCCCTGGGCCACCAGCTCACCGAGCGACGGCGCGCCCGGCGGCAGGCCGAAACCCAGGAAGTCCAGCGCCGTCAGCGTGCCGATGGCGCCGGTGAGGATGAACGGCATGAACGTCATGGTCGAAACCATCGCGTTGGGCAAGATGTGGCGGAACATGATCGCACCATTCTGCATCCCCAGCGCCCGGGCCGCGCGCACGTATTCGAGGTTGCGTCCGCGCAGGAACTCGGCACGCACCACGTCCACCAGGCTCATCCACGAAAACAGCAGCATGATCCCCAGCAGCCACCAGAAGTTCGGCTGGACGAAGCTGGCGAGAATGATCAGCAGATACAGCACCGGCAACCCGGACCAGATCTCCAGGAACCGTTGCCCGGCCAGGTCGACCCAGCCGCCATAGAAACCCTGCAAGGCACCGGCAATCACGCCGATGATCGAGCTGAGAATGGTCAATGTCAGCGCGAACAGCACCGAAATCCGGAAGCCGTAAATCACCCGCGCCAACACATCGCGCCCCTGATCGTCCGTGCCCAGCAGGTTGTCGGTCGACGGCGGCGCCGGTGCCGGGACTTTCAGGTCGTAGTTGATGCTTTGGTAGCTGTAGGGAATCGGCGCCCATAGCACCCACGCATCCTTGGCCTTGAGCAGTTCGCGGATATACGGGCTCTTGTAGTTGGCTTCCAGCGGGAATTCGCCGCCGAACGTAGTCTCCGGGTAACGCTTGAGCGCCGGGAAGTACCAGCTGTTGTCGTAATGCACCACCAAGGGTTTGTCGTTGGCGATCAGCTCGGCACCGAGGCTCAGGCCGAACAACACGAGAAACAGCCACAGCGACCACCAGCCGCGCTTGTTGGCCTTGAACAGTTCGAAACGCCGGCGATTGAGAGGGGACAGGTTCATCTCAATGCTCCCGGCTTTCGAAGTCGATACGCGGATCGACAAAGGTGTACGTCAGATCGCCGATCAGTTTCACCACCAATCCCAGCAGGGTGAAGATGAACAACGTGCCGAAGACCACCGGGTAATCACGGTTGATCGCCGCTTCGAAACTCATCAGCCCCAGTCCGTCGAGGGAGAAAATCACCTCCACCAGCAACGAACCGGTGAAGAAAATCCCGATGAACGCCGACGGGAAACCGGCAATCACCAGCAGCATGGCGTTGCGGAACACGTGGCCGTAGAGCACACGGTGATTGGTCAGGCCCTTGGCCTTGGCGGTGACCACGTACTGCTTGTTGATTTCATCGAGGAAGCTGTTTTTGGTCAGCAGGGTCATGGTGGCGAAGTTACCGATCACCAGCGCCGTCACCGGCAATGCCAGGTGCCAGAAGTAATCGAGAATCTTGCCGCCCATGCTCAGTTCATCGAAGTTGTTCGAGGTCAGTCCCCGAAGCGGGAACCAGTCGAAATAGCTGCCGCCGGCGAACACCACAATCAACAGAATGGCGAACAGGAACGCCGGGATCGCGTAACCGACGATGATCGCCGAACTGGTCCAGACGTCGAAGTGACTGCCATGTCGCGTGGCCTTGGCGATCCCCAGCGGGATCGACACCAGGTACATGATCAGCGTGCTCCACAGACCGAGGGAGATCGACACCGGCATCTTTTCCTTGATCAGGTCGATGACCTTGGCGTCGCGAAAGAAACTGTCGCCGAAATCCAGGGTGGCGTAGTTCTTGACCATGATCCACAAACGTTCCGGCGCCGATTTGTCGAAGCCATACATGTGCTCGATTTCTTTCACCAGCGCGGGGTCCAGACCCTGGGCGCCACGATAGGCCGAGCCGGCCACCGACACCTCTGCACCACCGCCGGCAATGCGGCTGGTGGCGCCTTCGAAACCTTCGAGCTTGGCGATCATCTGCTCCACCGGCCCGCCGGGGGCGGCCTGGATGATCACGAAGTTGATCAGCAAAATGCCGAGCAGCGTCGGGATGATCAGCAGCAGTCGCCGAAAAATATACGCCAGCATCTATTACTCCGTGCCCGCAGGGTCGGCTTGCAGTTTGGTTTCGACTTCTATCGCCGGTGTCACGTTGGGCTTGATCCACCAGGTGGCCGTACCGATGTCGTACTTGGGTGAGATTTTCGGGTGGCCGATATGGTTCCAGTAAGCCACGCGCCAGGTCTTGATGTGCCAGTTGGGGATCACGTAATAACCCCATTGCAGCACGCGGTCCAGTGCACGGGCGTGAGCTACAAGGCTTTTGCGCGAATCGGCGTTGATCAGTTGCTCGACCAGTTGGTCCACCACCGGGTCTTTCAGGCCCATGGAGTTGCGGCTGCCGGGTTTGTCGGCGGCGGCAGACATCCAGAATTCGCGCTGTTCGTTACCCGGCGAGTTGGATTGCGGGAAGCTGCCGACAATCATGTCGAAGTCCCGTGAACGCACACGATTGATGTACTGCGAGACGTCGACCCGGCGAATCACCAGGTCGATCCCCAGGTCGCTGAGATTGCGCTTGAACGGCAGTAGCACCCGTTCGAACTCGGTCTGGGCCAGCAGGAACTCGATGTTCACCGGTTTGCCGTTGGCGTCGACCATCTTGTCGTCGACGATCCGCCAGCCGGCTTCCTGCAACAGCTGATAAGCCTTGCGCTGCTGCGTGCGGATCATGCCGCTGGCGTCGGTCACCGGGTTCTGGAAGGCCTCGGTGAATACCTGTTCGGGGATCTTGCCACGGAACGGGTCGAGAATGGCCAACTGATCGGCATCCGGTAAACCGGTGGCGGCCATTTCCGAGTTTTCAAAGAAACTGCGGGTGCGCACGTAGGCGCCGTTGAACAGCTGCTTGTTGGTCCATTCAAAGTCCAGCAACAACGTCAGCGCCTGGCGCACGCGCACGTCCTGGAACACCGGGCGGCGCAGGTTGAACACAAAGCCCTGCATACCGGTCGGGTTGCCGTTGGGGATCTGTTCCTTGTTCAACCGACCTTCGGCAACCGCCGGAATGTTGTAGGCGTTGGCCCAGTTCTTCGCGCTCATTTCCAGCCAGTAATCGAACTGTCCGGCCTTGAGTGCTTCCAGGGCCACGGTGTTGTCGCGGTAGTAATCGGTGGTCATCACGTCGAAGTTGTAGAAACCTCGGTTGGCCGGCAGGTCCTTGCCCCAGTAATCCTTGACCCGCTCGTAGCGAATCGAGCGCCCGGCCTTCACCTCGCTGACCTTGTACGGGCCGCTGCCCAACGGCATTTCCAGGTTGCCCTTGTTGAAATCCCGGGTCGCCCACCAGTGTTTGGGCAGTACCGGCAACTGGCCGAGGATCAACGGCAGTTCGCGGTTGTTGGTGTGCTTGAACTTGAACAGCACGGTCAGCGGGTCTTCGGCGACTGCTTCAGCGACGTCGCTGTAGTAACCGCGGTACATCGGTGCGCCGTCCTTGATCAGCGTTTCGAAGCTGAACACCACGTCTTCGGCACGAATCGGATGACCGTCGTGGAAGCGCGCTTCAGGGCGCAGGTAGAAACGCACCCAGCTGTTGTCCGGGGCTTTCTCGATCTTGCCGGCAACCAATCCATATTCGGTGAACGGTTCATCGAGTCCCTGTTTGGCCAGGGTGTCGTAGATCAGCTCGATGTCGCCGGCCGACACGCCTTTGCTGATGAACGGGTTGAGGCTGTCGAAGCCGCCGAAGCCGGCCTGACGGAAGACCCCGCCCTTGGGCGCGTCCGGATTCACGTAGTCGAAATGCTTGAAGTCGGCCGGGTATTTCGGTGGCTCGTTGTACAAGGTCAGGGCGTGTTGCGGCGCGGCGCAGGCCAGCCCGGCGAACAACAGGCCGCTGGCCTGCAAGAGCAGGGCGCGTACGGGTTTCATCGATCTTTCTCCGAAGATTTCAGCCACCACGCGCTCAGGCCCAGCGTATAGGGCGGCGTGGTGACAAAGGCGAACCGGTTGCGGTAGGCCAGGCGGTGATAATTGAGGTACCAGTTGGGAATGATGTAGTGCTGCCATAACAACACGCGGTCCAGGGCTTTGCCGGCGGCAACCTGTTCATCGCGGGTCTGGGCGGCGAGCAATTGCTCGAGTAAATGGTCAACCACCGGGTTGGCGATGCCCGCGTAATTTTTGCTGCCCTTGACCCCGACCTGGCTGGAATGGAAGTACTGCCATTGCTCCAGACCGGGGCTGAGGGTCTGGTTCAGGGTCATCAGAATCATGTCGAAATCGAACTGGTCGAGGCGCTGTTTGTACTGGGCGCGGTCCACCGTGCGCAACCGGGCATCGATGCCGATACTGGCGAGGTTCTCGACATAAGGCTGGAGGATGCGTTCCAGATTCGGGTTGACCAGCAGGATCTCAAGCGAGAGCGGCTGGCCCTTGGCGTTTTCGACTCGTTGACCGTTGAGCTTCCAGCCGGCCTCGGCGAGCAGGCTCAGGGCCTGGCGCATGGTGTCCCGCGGAATGCCGCGCCCTTGGGTCTGCGGCAGGCTGAACGGCTCGGTGAGCAGTTTGGCGGGCAATTGCTCGCGGTACGGCTTGAGCATCAACCACTCATGACCGACCGGCAGACCGGTGGCCGAGAATTCGCTGTTGGGGTAGTAACTCATGGCGCGTTTGTAAGCACCGCTGAACAGCGTGCGATTGGTCCACTCGAAATCGAACATCAGCCCCAGCGCTTCGCGCACCTTTGCGTCGGAGAAGGCCGGACGCCGGGTGTTCATGAACAGGCCCTGGCTCTGGGTCGGGATCTGGTGCGGGATCTGCGCCTTTATGACATCGCCTCGTCGCACGGCCGGGAAGTTGTAACCGTTAGCCCAGTTTTTCGCCTGATGCTCGATGTAGATGTCGAACTCGCCGGCCTTGAAGGCTTCGAACGCGACGTCGCTGTCGCGGTAGAACTCGACTTCCATGCGGTCGACGTTGTACTTGCCGCGATTGACCGGCAGATCTTTGCCCCAGTAATCCTTGACCCGTTCAAACACAATCTGGCGCCCGGGCGTGACCGAGGTCATGCGATAAGGGCCACTGCCCAGCGGCGGCTCGAAGGTGGTGGCCTTGAAGTCGCGATCTTTCCAGTAATGCTGCGGCAGCACCGGCAACTCGCCCAGGCGCAAGATCAGCAGTGGATTGCCAGCGCGCTTGAAGACGAAGCGGATGCGCTGTGGGTTGAGCACGTCGACCCGCAACACTTCCTGGAGATTGGTGCGGTATTGCGGATGGCCTTCCTTGAGCAGCAATCGATAAGAGAACGCGACGTCATACGCGGTGATCGGCGTGCCATCGTGAAAGCGGGCTTCGGGGCGCAGGTTGAACACCACCCAGCTGCGGTCTTCGCTGTATTCCACCGATTGGGCGATCAGGCCATAACTGGAGGTGGGTTCGTCGCCGGACGGCGCGTATTGGCCGGTGCCGACCATCAGCGGCTCGTTGAGCTCGTTGATGCCGTACTGCAGGAAATTCGCGGTGGAAACCGGGCTTGAGCCCTTGAAGGTGTACGGGTTGAGCGTATCGAAGGTGCCAAACGCCATCACCCGCAACGTACCGCCCTTGGGCGCTTGCGGGTTGACCCAGTCGAAATGGGTAAATCTGGCCGGGTACTTGAGCGTGCCGAACTGCGCATAACCATGGCTTTCGCTGATCGTCGCACTTGCGGAGGAGCTCAAGGCCAGGCTGATGAGGAGCAGGAGGAGGGGACGCTTCAAGTCAGAGATCCGATCCAGGCGGCTTGGGCTTTGTGGGCCGTACAGTAACAGCTTGTATGGACAGGAAAAAGACGGGGATTTAACGACCCCTTAATTGCCGGGGCAGATCCCTTGTGGAGGCTTGGAAACCTATTTGATCGCTCGTCGCACACAAACCCTGTAGGAGCCGGCTTGCTGGCGATGGTCGTTAACGATAACGCGTGAAATCTGGTCAAACGCGGCGCACTTGAGCCCATCGCCAGCAAGCTGGCTCCTACAGGGGTTGTGTGAACCTGTTTTATGGTGTTTGGGCAAAAAAAAGCCCCTGAAGTCAGGGGCTTTTTTTAGTGCGGCGAAGCAACCGTCAACATCTGGCCCGGCTTCAGCGCCTGGCCGACACGCGGGTTCCAGCGCTTGAGGTGCTGCATTTCAACGTTGAAACGCTTGGCCACGATGTACAGCGAGTCACCTTGCTGGACCTTGTATTGGGTCTGCGGTTTCTTGGTGTCCGTCTTGCTATTCGTCTTGGTGTTGGCGGCCACTACGGTGTTGACGCGTCCGGAGCTGCGCTTGGTCTTGTCCTGCATCACCAGCGTCTGGCCAACCTTGAGGTCCTTGCCTGTCAGCTTGTTCCAGCGTTGCAGGTCTTTTACGTCGACCTTGTTGGCCTTGGCGATGGTGCCGAGGTTGTCGCCACGTTTCACGCGGTAGGCGCGTTTGAGGCTGGCGATCTGGGTATCGTCTGCGCCTTCGAACACCGGTTTGAGCGACTTCTTGCTGATCAGCTCTTCAGGACGCATGGTCGACAGGCTGGCGGTCAGCAGTTGCGCCTTGGACGTCGGCACCAGCAAATGCTGAGGGCCGTCCAGAGTGGTGGTGCGCTGCTTGAAGGCCGGGTTGAGCTGGAACAGCTCGTCTTCGTCGATATTGGCCACCGCTGCAACCTTGGACAGGTCCATGCGCTGGTTGATTTCGACGGCCTGGAAATACGGCTCGTTGGCGATCGGGTTGAGGTTCACGCCGTAGGCTTCGGGCGCCAGGACCACTTGCGACAGGGCCAGCAACTTCGGCACATAGGCCTGGGTTTCCGACGGCAGTGGCAGGTTCCAGTAATCGGTGGGCAGGCCAAGTCTTTCGTTACGTTCGATGGCCCGGCTGACCGTACCTTCACCCGCGTTGTAAGCCGCGAGGGCCAGCAGCCAGTCGCCGTTGAACATGTCGTGCAGACGGGTCAGGTAATCCATCGCGGCGGTGGTCGACGCGGTAATGTCGCGACGGCCATCGTAGAAACGGGTCTGGCGCAGGTTGAAGTAACGCCCGGTGGAAGGAATGAATTGCCACAGGCCAACCGCGTCGGCCCGGGAATAGGCCATAGGGTTGTAGGCGCTTTCAATCACTGGCAGGAGTGCCAGTTCCAGCGGCATGTTGCGTTCTTCAAGGCGTTCGACGATGTAGTGAATGTAGAGACTGCCGCGTTCGCCGGCGTTTTCGAGGAAGGAAGGGTTGCTGGCGAACCACAGGCGCTGTTGCTCGATGCGCGGGTTGACGCCCAGGCCTTCCTGCAACTGGAAGCCCTGGCGCATGCGCTCCCAGACGTCCTGTGGAATTTGCGGGCTAGGCTTTTCGCTGAGCCAGATGGGCTTCTGTTTGGCTCGCGCTGCGATGTTCGGGGTATGTGCCGCGTCGGTCTGCGGCACATGGCTGGAACAGCCCGCCAGAGTGGCGGACACAGCCACCGCTATGGCTTGAGCCAAGCGGGTCAATGCGTCTGAATTGATGGCTTTACGAATAGATGACGACATTGGCTGGAAGTAAGTTCCGGGCAAAAATGTCGGGCGATTCTAGAAAGTGCACCCCTTGCGGTCAACCATTCAGATTTTTCGCACCAACGGCAAGCCCTCTCAGAACTTATCCTTCCAAGCGCGCAGAGCAGCAAAAACCGCACTCGGAGCCCGGTTATAGGTGCCATTCCGTTCGTCCACTTTTTCTTTAACAGATGTTTCGTCGACACGTAAAAACGGGTTTGTCAGCTTTTCCAAAGCGATCGACGAAGGCAGCGTGATGATGCCCGCTGCACGTTGTTCGGTGACTTTTGCCAGCCGTTCGACGGTATGTGGGTTGCCGGGCTCGACCGCTACGGCGAAACGCAGGTTGCTCAGGGTGTATTCATGCGTGCAATACACCTGCGTATCCTCGGGAAGCGACGCGAGGCGTGTCAGCGAGGTGTGCATTTGCTCGGGCGTGCCTTCGAACAACCGCCCGCAACCGGCGGCGAACAGGGTGTCGCCACAAAAAAGCAGGCCCTGATGATAAAAAGCGATGTGTCCCAGGGTGTGACCGGGTACTTCGATGACTTCAAAGTCGCAGCCGAGCACGTTGATACGGTCGTTGTCCTTGAGCGCGACGTCCCGCGCCGGGATGGTTTCACTGGCCGGGCCGTAGACCTTCGCGTCCGTCGCTTTTTTCAACTGTTCGACGCCGCCGACATGGTCGTGATGATGGTGAGTGATCAAAATATCACTCAGTGCGCAACCCGGATTCGCCGCGAGCCAGGCCTGGACCGGCGCGGCATCGCCGGGATCGACCACCGCACAGCGTCGCGTGTCGGGGTCTTGCAACAACCAGATGTAGTTGTCGGTGAAGGCGGGCAGGGCACTGATCTGTATCATCGTCGGATTCGCCAAGCGGAAAACAATGGCGCATCTTAGAACTTCCTGGCGCGTTGGAGAATGCAATGACTGATAAAGCGTTCGCTCAGGCTGATCCTGACTGGCTGGCCCTGATCAGCGCGGCCCGTGAATGGCTGTCCGGCCCCATCGGGCAGTTTCTGCTGGACGAAGAACGACGCATGCTCGAAGACGAGCTGGGGCGCTTCTTCGGTGGCTATCTGGTGCATTACGGTCCTTCGGCCGAGACACCGCCGTCGGCGCCGCAGGTCCAGCGCAATGTGCGGCTGGGTGCGCCATTGCCGGGCGTCGAGATTGTGTGTGAAGAGCAGGCCTGGCCGTTGAGCGAGCATGCTGCCGATGTGGTGGTGTTGCAGCACGGCCTGGATTTCTGCCTGTCGCCCCATGGTTTGCTGCGCGAAGCGGCCAGCAGCGTGCGCCCCGGCGGGCATTTGCTGATCATCGGGATCAACCCCTGGAGCAGCTGGGGCTTGCGCCACGTGTTCGCCCATGACGCCTTGCGCAAGGCGCGGTGCATTTCGCCGTCGCGGGTCGCCGACTGGCTGAACCTGCTGGGCTTCGCGCTGGAGAAACGCCGCTTCGGGTGCTATCGTCCGCCGCTTGCGTCCCCGGCCTGGCAAGCCCGTTTGGCCGGTTGGGAGCGCAAGGCCGGTGATTGGCAACTGTCGGGTGGCGGCTTCTATTTATTGGTCGCGCGCAAGATCGTGGTCGGCCTGCGGCCGGTTCGTCAGGAACGTCGCGAGCCGATGGGCAAGTTGATTCCATTGCCGATGGCCAAGGTCAACCGCCGCAACATCGAGCCGTAACACTTTTTATATTCCCGGCCGGGCGCGTCCCGGCCTCGGGCATCGTCGATCAACGGTCGGCGGGCCACCGCATTTTCTGGATAGATTGGCATGAGCGATAGCGTAGAACTCTTCACCGACGGCGCCTGCAAGGGCAATCCTGGCCCAGGCGGCTGGGGCGCATTGCTGGTGTGCAAGGGCGTTGAAAAAGAACTCTGGGGTGGCGAAGCCAACACCACCAACAACCGTATGGAGCTGATGGGCGCGATTCGCGGGCTGGAAGAACTGAAGCGTTCCTGCGACGTGCTGCTGGTGACAGACTCGCAGTATGTGATGAAAGGCATCAACGAATGGATGGACAACTGGAAGAAACGCGGCTGGAAAACGGCAGCGAAAGAACCGGTAAAAAATGCTGACCTGTGGAAATTGCTGGACGAGCAAGTCAACCGCCACAACGTCACCTGGAAGTGGGTGCGCGGGCACATCGGGCATCACGGCAACGAGCGGGCCGACCAGTTGGCTAACCGTGGCGTGGATGAAGTGCGCGGTTACAAACAAGCCTGACCTTTGTAGGAGCCGGCTTGCCGGCGATAGCGTTCCTGAGATCAATACAAGGCTCAGGACCTATCGCCGGCAAGCCGGCTCCTACAAGATCGGTGTTCACAGCATCAAAATGGCGTTGGCCAGTTGTTGGTCTGAATACTGATCGCTCAGCCCGCCACGAATCCTCTCGAATGCCGCTTCAATCCGCGCCCCGCGAATCTCCCCGTCACTCGCCACAAACGCTGCCGCATCATCCTTGGCCGCCAGCACAATCTTGTCGTCCTTGAATGATCCGCTCGTGCCCTTGGACGAACTCAAGGTCAGGCTCAACGTGATATCGGTGCTGATTACAAAACTGGTGGCCTGGGCGGTGGTTGCGATCAGGCAGCCGCCCAGGACCAGCAGGCGTAGCGATTGTGTGGTGGTCATGACGAGCTCAAATCCATCGGAAACAAGCCGCGCACGCTATCAAGCCGTTCTTTGCCAAACTTTATGAACATTGCTAATGATTGTTAAAAACTGCATGAGCTTCAGTCATTTGCCTGTGCGCACGCCTGATCCCGTGGGCGTGTTAACATCGCCGTTTTTGCACGATTGACCCGTTGAGAGCTGAGCACTGATGGCCACCAGATCCGTTGTACTCGATACCGAAACCACCGGCATGCCGGTGACCGACGGCCACCGGATTATCGAAATCGGTTGTGTCGAGTTGATCGGTCGGCGCCTGACCGGCCGGCATTTTCACGTTTACCTGCAACCGGACCGCGAGAGTGATGAAGGCGCCATCGGCGTTCACGGCATCACCAACGAATTCCTGGTGGGCAAGCCGCGCTTCACTGAAGTGGCTGATGAGTTTTTCGAATTCATCAAGGGCGCGCAGCTGATCATCCATAACGCGGCGTTCGACGTTGGCTTCATCAACAACGAATTCGCCCTGATGGGCCAGCACGATCGTGCGGACATCACGCAACACTGCTCGATCCTCGACACCCTGATGATGGCCCGGGAACGTCACCCGGGGCAGCGCAACAGCCTCGACGCCTTGTGCAAACGTTATGGCGTCGACAACTCCGGCCGTGAGCTTCACGGCGCCTTGCTCGACTCCGAGATTCTCGCCGACGTTTACCTGACCATGACCGGCGGCCAGACCAGCCTGTCGCTGGCCGGCAATGCGTCCGACGGCAACGGGTCCGGCGAAGGTGCGGACAACTCGGCCACGGAGATCCGCCGTTTGCCGGCCGATCGCCAGCCAACCCGCATCATCCGCGCCAGTGAAGATGATTTGGCGCAGCACATGGCCCGTCTGGAAGTCATCGCCAAATCCGCCGGTGCACCATCGCTGTGGCAGCAACTGCTTGAGGCTGAAGCTCAGGCTTGAATCTCGCGGATAGACATCGAATCTGTAGGAGCCAGCTTGCTGGCGATTGCGGCGGGGCAGTCGACACGTTCATTGCCTGAACGGACGCGATCGCCGGAACGCCGCCCGCAGCAAGCCGGCTCCTACAGGGTTATGCGATCCACTCGTGACCCATTTCGGGGCATTGCACTCGCCACAAGCGCCTCAACCCTCTACCCTGAGGTTATTGGCAGGCTACGGACTGCCGCCTCAGGACACTGAGCCCCATGTATAAAGATTTGAGATTCCCGGTCTTGATCGTCCATCGCGACATCAAGGCCGACACGGTTGCCGGTGATCGGGTGCGTGGCATCGCCCGGGAGCTGGAGCAGGAAGGTTTCAGCATTGTCTCGGCAGTGGATTACACCGAAGGGCGGTTGGTCGCGTCGACCCATCATGGCCTCTCGTGCATGTTGATCGCCGCCGAAGACCCCAGCGCCAACTCCCATCTGTTGCAGAACATGGCCGAACTGATCGGTCTGGCGCGGGTGCGTGCGCCGGATTTGCCGATTTTCGCGCTGGGCGAGCAGGTGACGCTGGAAAACGCCCCGGCCGATGCGATGGACGAGCTCAATCAGCTGCGCGGTATTCTCTATTTGTTCGAAGACACCGTGCCGTTTCTGGCACGGCAGGTCGCACGAGCCGCACGCAAATACCTGGATGGCCTGCTGCCACCGTTCTTCAAGGCGTTGGTGCAACACACCGCCGACTCCAATTATTCCTGGCACACGCCCGGCCATGGTGGCGGCGTGGCCTATCACAAGAGCCCGGTGGGGCAGGCGTTTCACCAGTTTTTCGGGGAAAACACCCTGCGTTCGGACTTGTCGGTGTCGGTGCCGGAACTCGGTTCGCTGCTCGACCACACCGGCCCTCTGGCCGAGGCGGAAGCGCGAGCGGCGCGCAACTTTGGCGCCGATCACACCTTTTTCGTGATCAATGGCACCTCGACGGCCAACAAGATCGTCTGGCATTCGATGGTCGCCCGCGATGACCTGGTGCTGGTAGACCGCAACTGCCACAAGTCGGTGCTGCACTCGATCATCATGACCGGCGCGATTCCGTTGTACCTGTGCCCGGAACGCAACGAGCTGGGAATCATCGGCCCGATTCCGCTGAGTGAATTCAGCCGCGAATCGATTCAGGCCAAGATCGACGCCAGCCCGTTGACCAAGGGCCGTGCGGCCAAGGTCAAACTGGCAGTGGTGACCAATTCGACCTACGACGGCCTCTGTTACAACGCCGAACTGATCAAGCAAAGCCTGGGCAACAGCGTCGAGGTGCTGCATTTCGATGAGGCCTGGTATGCCTATGCGGCGTTTCACGAGTTTTTTGCCGGACGTTACGGCATGGGCACTGCGCGCAGTGCGGACAGCCCGCTGGTGTTCACCACCCATTCCACCCACAAACTGTTGGCGGCGTTCAGTCAGGCCTCGATGATTCACGTCCAGGACGGCGGTGCGCGGCAACTGGATCGCGACCGCTTCAACGAAGCGTTCATGATGCACATCTCCACGTCGCCGCAGTACAGCATCATCGCCTCTCTGGATGTGGCGTCGGCGATGATGGAAGGCCCGGCGGGTCGTTCGCTGTTGCAGGAAATGTTCGACGAAGCCCTGAGTTTCCGTCGGGCACTGGCGAATTTGCGTCAGCACATTGCCGCTGATGATTGGTGGTTCTCCATCTGGCAGCCGCCGTCGGTGGAAGGCATCGAGCGCGTGGTGACGGAAGACTGGCTGCTGCAACCCGATGCCGACTGGCACGGCTTTGGCGGCGTGACCGATGACTACGTGCTGCTCGATCCGGTCAAGGTCACGCTGGTGATGCCGGGCCTTACCGCCGGCGGTGCGTTGAGCGAGCGCGGGATTCCGGCGGCGGTGGTCAGCAAATTCCTCTGGGAGCGTGGGCTGGTGGTCGAGAAGACCGGGCTCTATTCGTTTCTGGTGCTGTTCTCCATGGGCATCACCAAGGGTAAATGGAGCACGCTGCTGACCGAGTTGCTGGAGTTCAAGCGCAGTTATGACGCCAACGTCAGCCTCGTGACCTGCCTGCCCTGCGTGGCGCAGCAGGAAGGCGCGCGTTACAAGGGTATGGGGCTGCGCGATTTGTGCGATCAACTGCACGCCTGTTACCGCAGCAATGCCACGGCCAAACATCTCAAGCGCATGTACACCGTGTTGCCGGAAATCGCCATGAAGCCGGCTGACGCTTATGATCATCTGGTGCGTGGCGAGGTGGAAGCCGTGTCCATCGATGCACTGGACGGCCGCATCGCCGCGGTGATGCTGGTGCCGTATCCGCCGGGGATCCCGTTGATCATGCCCGGCGAACGTTTCACCGAGTCGACCCGCTCGATCATCGATTACCTGGCGTTTGCCCGCACGTTCGATAGCAGTTTCCCGGGGTTTGTCGTCGATGTGCACGGCTTGCAACACGAAGACGAGGGCAATGGGCGGCAATACACCGTCGATTGCATCAAGGAGTGAGGACCTTTCCCAGTATGCAACCGGTCATGAATCCGAAATACCCAGGGCTGTCGGTTCGCGTTGCCGACGACGGCTTTGCGGCTTACATCTGGGGCAGTGATTTCAGTTTTGAAGTCACGGCCTATGTCGCCGCCGAAATCGGCAAACCGATGGAGCAATGGGCTGTCACGCCAATCACCCCTTACCGCAAGTGCTATGGCATCGATCCCGAGGAATTCAGCAGTTTCCGCGACGCCGCCGACAGCGCGATTTTCATGGCCTATCTCGATGATGAGCCAGTGGGCCACCTGGTGGTCAGCACCAACTGGAACGGCTTTGCCCATATTGACGAGTTGGCGGTCCACGCGCCCGCCCGCCGGCATGGCGTGGCCAAGGCGCTGCTGGATGTCGCGCAGTTCTGGAGCCGCAAGAAAAAACTGCCGGGCATCATGCTCGAAACCCAGAACAACAATCTGGGCGCGTGTCGGCTGTATGAGCGCTGCGGTTATGTGATGGGGGGTGTCGATCATCTGCGCTATCGCGGCATCGACCCGAACACCGCCGAAATCGCATTGTTCTGGTATCGATTATTCGACAATCCGCTGGAAAGCCCGATCAGCTCGCCAACATCGCCACGGCTTGTTCCGTGACGATGTCCAGCAGTGCCTGAAGGGCGGGGGAAGGCTCGCCGTTCTTCAGGGTCAGGGCGTAGACGCTGATCGGCACGGCGGGCGCCAGCGGGCAAGCATCCAGGCCGGCGGATTTGGCCCCGAGCGCGGTGAACGGGTCGACAATTGCCAGGCCTTCACCGGCTTCGACCATGCTGCGCATCATCTGGTGAGTCTGAACCCGAGTGTGAATCACCGGGGCAGGGCGCAGGGCGTGCAGTTTGTTGTCGAGCGCCGGGCTCAGTGGATCATGACCTTCCAGGCCAACCATCGACTGCCCCGCCAGGTCTTGCAGCGAAATGTACTTCTGCTTCGGTTGCAGCCAGCCATGGGGGGCCAGTAGCTGGAGTTTGCCCTGGGCAATCACCTGGCAATGAATGTCGGCATGGTCGGGATCATGCAGGCTCAGGCCCAGATCGCTTTCGCGCAGCAGCAGGCTTCTGACGATGTCGCGGGTGGGTTGGCTCAGGAGGCTGCAAGGCACGTCGGGGAGACGCCGGCGCAACGCCGCGATGCTCTGTGGCAACAACTGTTGTGCCAGGGGCGGCGTGCAAATAATGCGAAGGGGTGGGGCCTGATATTGCTTGAGGCTGCTGGCGAGTCGCAGGACCGGCTCGAGCGCATCGTAGACGTGGGCGATTTCGACCTGGAGCTCCCGCGCCTCGCGCGTGGCTTGCAAGCGTCCACGCACGCTGGAAAACAGCATGAAACCCAACTGACTCTCAGCGTCACGCAGAATGCCTTCGACCTCGGCCACTGGCAGCTGCAGCCATTCGGCGGCGGTGCCAAGGTGACCGGTCTGCAGGAGCGCCTGGATCACTTCGATATGACGTAAACGCATGCGTGAAGTCCATGTTCAGCAGGTGAGGGAGTCAGTGGCTGAATCCTAACCCAAGTCCGCGCATAAGACTTCTGCTCATAACGCGAGGTTATGAGGCGACGCTGGCTTCGGGTTCACGAATGAGGGTGACGCCCGATTGCACCAGCAGAAACTCGTTTTCATCAAGCTTGTTGACGCGATCGCCAATGGCCAGCTTGTAAGTGGTGACAGCGGTGAGGCCGTCTGCCGAAGGGGTGGATTCCTGGAACTCATGCACGGAATAGACACGGCCTTCCGCGTCTCTTGCATGGAACTGACTGACGAGTACTGCTGCCATCTGCTTAGAACCTCTGGAGATAAATCACTCAATTTGCGGTTCTGTAGACCGTGGTTGGGCGAGGTAAGTTTTCCTACAGGAAAAAAATAGTCAGGGGCGGCGTTTTTCAGTCGCCCACTGCTTGAATCGTCATCTATAACTACAAGCTCTTTCCATCGGACAGTCGAGAATCTTCCATGAGCAATGTCTACACGATCGCCGTTCTGGTCGGCAGCTTGAGAAAGGAATCGATCAACCGCAAGGTGGCGTTGGCCCTGGCCGATCTGGCACCTGCAAATCTCAAGCTCAACATCGTCGAAATTGGCGACTTGCCGCTCTACAACGAAGACATCGATGGCGAATCACCGCCGGCAGCCTACAGCACTTTCCGGCAACAAGTGCGTTCATCCGACGCGTTGCTGTTCGTCACCCCGGAATACAACCGTTCGGTTCCAGCGCCGTTGAAGAACGCAATCGACGTCGGTTCGCGGCCATATGGCAAGAGCGCCTGGGGTGGCAAGCCGGGTGCGGTGATCAGCTGTTCACCGGGGGCTATTGGCGGGTTTGGCGCCAACCATCATTTGCGCCAGTCGATGGTGTTTCTCAATGTGCCTTGCATGCAACAACCGGAAGCCTACTTGAGCGGTGCCGGTTCGGCCTTCGATGAAGCGGGCAGATTGTCCGAGACGGTGAAGCCGTTTTTGCAGAGTTTCATCAATGCTTACGGGCAGTGGGTCGAGCAGCATAAGAAAGTCTGAATACCACTTTGATAGCCGCTGCCGAATTCAGGCTCGGCAGCGGCTGCACAAACAATCGTTTCCAGACTTTGCTTTACTGGATATTCGAAATTCCATATATTCACGCCTCGTTTGTCCGGAGGCGTTTCCCTGTATGTCCGACTCTTACAGTCCCGTCGATGTTTTCAAGGCCCTGGCCGATGACACGCGCAGCCGTATCGCGCTGTTGATCGCCCGCGAAGGCGAGTTGTGCGTGTGCGAGTTGACCGCCGGGCTGGATTTGAGTCAGCCGAAAATTTCCCGTCACCTGGCGCTCTTGCGTAGCAATGGGCTGTTGGCGGACCGCCGTCAGGGGCAATGGGTGTTCTATCGCCTGCACCCGGACCTGGCGCCTTGGGTCGTCACTCTGCTGCACGGCGCGCTGGCTGAACATCAAGGCTGGCTGGCTGCCGATGTCGCACGCCTTCAAGCCATGACCGATCGACCTGTACGTTGCTGTTAATCCCTGATTTCTGTTGAAGGCTGCTTTGCATGCTCATTGCGTCGTTGATTTTCCTGCTGACCATCACCCTGGTGATCTGGCAACCCAAAGGCCTCGGTGTCGGTTGGAGTGCGGTGTTCGGCGCCGTGCTGGCGCTGATTTTCGGTGTGGTGCACCTCAGTGATATTCCGCTGGTGTGGCAGATCATCTGGAACGCCACTGGCACTTTTGTAGCGCTGATCATCATCAGCCTGTTGCTGGATGAGGCGGGGTTCTTTGCCTGGGCTGCACTGCATGTCGCAAGGTGGGGGCGGGGCAGTGGGCGCAAGTTGTTTGCCTACATGGTGCTGCTCGGCGCGCTGGTGTCGGCCTTGTTTGCCAACGACGGGGCGGCGCTGATCCTCACGCCCATCGTGATTTCCATGCTGCTGGCGTTGCGCTTTTCCCCCGCGGCGACCCTGGCGTTCGTGATGGGTGCCGGGTTTATTGCCGACACTGCCAGCCTGCCGCTGGTGGTGTCGAACCTGGTGAACATCGTTTCCGCCGACTTCTTCCACATCGGCTTCAATCGCTACGCGGCGGTGATGGTTCCGGTCAACCTGGTGAGCGTTGCGGCGACACTGGCGGTGTTGATGTGGTTTTTCCGGCGCGACATTCCCAAGGATTACGACCCTGAGCAACTGGAACATCCGTCCAGTGCGATCCACGACAAGGCGACGTTTTATGCCGGTTGGGCGGTGTTGCTGATCCTGCTGATCGGGTGCTTTGCGCTGGAACCGCTGGGTATTCCCATCAGCGCCATTTCGGCGGTGTGCGCGGCGTTGCTGCTGGCCATTGCTGCCCGAGGCCACAAGATTTCCACGCGCAAGGTGCTGAAAGAAGCGCCGTGGCAGATCGTGATTTTCTCGCTGGGCATGTATCTGGTGGTCTACGGCCTGCGCAACGCCGGGCTCACCGGGTATCTGGCGGGTTGGCTGGACGGTTTTGCCGGTTACGGCGTCTGGGGCGCGGCCATGGGCACGGGTGTGTTGACGGCGCTGTTGTCGTCGATCATGAATAACCTGCCGACGGTGCTGATTGGTCTGCTGTCGATTGACGCGAGTCAGGCGAGCGGAGTGGTGAAGGAGGCGATGATCTACGCCAACGTGATCGGCAGTGACCTGGGACCGAAGATTACGCCGATTGGCAGCCTGGCGACGTTGTTGTGGCTGCATGTGCTGGAGCGCAAGAGCATTCGGATCGGCTGGGGGTATTACTTCAAGGTCGGGATTGTGTTGACGGTGCCGGTGTTGTTGGTGACGTTGGCGGCGTTGGCTGTGCGGTTGTCCGTTTAGACCGCGTCGGCCCCATCGCGAGCAGGCTCGCTCCCACAGGGATTTTGTGAACGCCGCAAATCCAATGTGGGAGCGAGCCTGCTCGCGATGGGGCCAGTCTAGTCACTACAAAAACTAACCACTGCCCGGCACATTCGGCCAAAGATCCGCCACCAGAAACAAGCGCTCCGCTTCCTCCCACTCCCCATTCGCATTCTCGATCAACCGCACCAGCAACTGCGCCGGCGCCAGCGGTTCCAGATCGCTCAGCCACGCTTGCAGCTGTTGCGTGCTCCAGGTCTGCTCGGCCGGGTAGTGCGCCGGCGCCAGCCAGGCATGGCGGGGCAGGGGTTGCCAGCGACCGAACGGGCGCTGCGTGACAAAATCATTCCAATCCTTTTGATGCAGCCAGCTACCGCGCAAATGCTGCGGGTGCGCACCGCTTGGGGCTTCGGATTGCCCCGGCCACGGATAAAGCAGATAGCCGCCCAGCCACAAATGCGCACTGAACTGCTGGATGTCCAGCGCCGCCAGGACCTCGCGGCTCTCCGGTCGCGCGGAAATCGGCAGCTGATGTTGGCTCAGGTGCGCCAGTTTGCGGTCCAGCCGATCATGGCAGCCCGGCCCCAGCCATTGCGCGGTGTTATGTCCCGCGCCATTTTGCGGGCCGAGGTAAAGCTTGATCGCCAGTTCCAGGTGATGCACACCGTCGCGATCGCGCAGCAGCATGTCCAGTTCGCCCAACGTGTGGCCTTCGCGACGGATTGGCATGTTCGCGGCAATCAGATCGATGCCCGGTGCATGGCGCACCGCGTATTGCCACAGCCGTTCGTAATACAGACCCAGGCGCCGGGTCCGGGCCTGGGCCAGCCAGTGCAGCAAGTCGTAGCTGTCGTGATCCAGTTGCCGTAACCAGAGTTCCAGCCGTTCCGGTGCCTGCACCCAGTCACTGCCGGCCAGTGGATGGCGTTGCGGCCACGGCGTGACCTCCAGCATCGGCGGCGCGAGGATGACCCAGGCCAGGTCGCGGACCTCGGGGTGGCGCAACTGGTGGGGTAACTGCAGCAAATCGGGAAATAGGATCATCTTGCGAGCATAGCCCTAAACCTGAGTGCGCCCTTGTGGCTGAAAGGATTTTGTCTATCCCGCGCTTTCGCCCATAATCGTGGTTTTCGCCGTCGCAAACCGTAGGGGCACCATGGAGCAATTTCGTAATATCGGCATCATCGGTCGCCTGGGCAGTTCGCAGGTGCTGGATACCGTCCGCCGACTGAAACGGTTTCTGCTCGATCGTCACCTGCACGTGATCCTCGAAGACACCATCGCTGAAGTCCTGCCGGGTCATGGCCTGCAAACTTCGTCGCGCAAGATGCTCGGTGAAGTCTGTGACATGGTGATTGTGGTCGGCGGTGACGGCAGCCTGCTTGGCGCCGCTCGCGCACTGGCCCGACATAATATTCCGGTGCTCGGCATCAACCGTGGCAGCCTCGGTTTCCTGACCGATATTCGCCCCGATGAACTGGAAGTCAAAGTCGCCGAAGTGCTCGACGGCCACTATCTGGTGGAAAACCGCTTCCTGCTGCAAGCCGAAGTCCGCCGCCACGCCGAGGCCATTGGCCAGGGCGATGCGCTGAACGACGTGGTGCTGCACCCCGGCAAATCGACGCGCATGATCGAGTTCGAGCTGTACATCGACGGCCAGTTTGTCTGCAGCCAGAAGGCCGACGGCCTGATCGTCTCCACGCCGACCGGCTCGACCGCGTACGCGCTGTCGGCGGGCGGCCCGATCATGCACCCCAAACTTGACGCTATTGTGATTGTGCCGATGTACCCCCATACCTTGTCGGGTAGACCGATTGTGGTCGATGGCAACAGTGAGCTGAAAATCGTCGTGTCCAAGGATATGCAGATCTACCCGCAAGTCTCCTGTGACGGGCAGAACCACTTCACCTGCGCGCCGGGTGACACCATCACCGTGAGCAAGAAAGCGCAGAAGCTGCGGCTGATTCATCCGCTCGACCACAACTACTACGAAGTCTGCCGGACCAAACTTGGCTGGGGCAGCAAGTTGGGGGGTGGAGGCGACTGATGCTCGATCCCGCGCGAAGTTATGACCTTATCGGTGACGTGCACGGTTGCGCCCTGACCCTTGAGCACTTGCTCGACCTGCTCGGTTATCACAAACAGGGCGGCGTCTGGCGGCATCCGTCGCGCATGGCGGTGTTTGTCGGTGACATCATCGACCGCGGCCCGCGGATTCGCGAGGCGCTGCACATCGTCCACGACATGGTCGAGGCTGGCCAGGCGTTGTGCATCATGGGCAACCATGAATTCAACGCACTCGGCTGGAGCACGCCAGCGCCGCCGGGCAGCGGCAAGCAATTCGTCCGT
The DNA here is from genome assembly GCF_019946675.1 of Pseudomonas sp. BF-B-15. NCBI lineage: Bacteria > Pseudomonadati > Pseudomonadota > Gammaproteobacteria > Pseudomonadales > Pseudomonadaceae > Pseudomonas > Pseudomonas sp. BF-B-15. The sequence continues at coordinate 5,641 of NZ_JAGYFZ010000029.1, read as the reverse complement.
GAACACACGCCACGTCATGCGCGCCTGCTGGGTGAAACCCTGACCCAGTTTGAAGACCATCCCGCCGACTGGCATGACTTCCAGCAATGGTTCTACGAACTGCCGCTGTTTGTGGATGCCGGGCGTTTCCGTGTGGTTCACGCCTGCTGGGATGCGGGCTTGATCGAGCCGCTACGCGCTCTGTTTTCCGATGGCTGCGTCGATGAACATTTCCTCCAGGCCTCGGCCGTGCCGGGCAGTTTTGCCTGCACCGTGTTCGACCGTTTGTTGCGCGGCACCGACATGCGCTTGCCTGACGGGTTGACCATGACCAGCGGCGATGGCCTGACGCGCTCGTTCTTCCGCACCAAATTCTGGGAGGACGACCCGCAAACCTACGGAGACATCGTGTTCCAGCCTGACGCTTTACCGGAACCCGTGGCCCGGACGCCGCTGTCGTCCACCGAGAAAAACACCTTGCTGCGCTATGGCGTTGACGAGCCCTTGTTGTTCGTCGGCCACTACTGGCGCAGCGGCAAACCGGCGCCGATCCGCCCGAACCTGGCCTGCCTGGATTACAGCGCGGTGCTTTACGGCAAGCTGGTCGCCTATCGACTGGATCAGGAAACCCGGCTCGATCCGCACAAATTCGTCTGGGTCGACGTCGAACGGCCGGAGGCACTTCGATGAGCGCCGTGGCCGTTTTACGCCTGCCGCTGGCGGTGGATCTGAGCGGGTTCGTCAAACTGCTGCAACGCATGCAGGTGCCGCATCGGGTCAGCGAAGAGCAGGGCGAGCAGGTGTTGTGGGTGCCCGCCAATATCAGTGAAGACGTGCGTGCGTTGTACGAGCGTTTTCCGACGGGTGATCCCGATCAGCAACTGGACATCCCGGTGGCGATAACCGCGAAGCGTCCTGGTTTCGTCGAGCAATTGCGCCACGCCAAAGCGACGGCGGCGGTGCTGCTGCTGAGCCTGATCGTCGGTGCGGTGACGCTGCTGGGCGAAAACCTCGACACGATGCGCTGGTTGACCTTCCTCGATTTCCGGGTGGTCGGCGAATACATCCATTTCACGCCATTGGCCGACAGCCTGGCAGCGGGGCAGTGGTGGCGTCTGGTGACGCCGATGCTGATCCACTTCGGCATCCTCCACCTGGCCATGAACGGCATGTGGTATTGGGAACTGGGGCGACGCATTGAGTCGCGTCAAGGCGGCATCAACCTGATTGGCCTGACCCTGCTGTTCGCCCTGGTGTCGAACTACGCGCAGTTTTATTTCAGCGGCCCGACCTTGTTTGGCGGGTTGTCCGGCGTGCTGTATGGCCTGCTAGGGCATTGCTGGATCTTTCAGATCCTGTCGCCGAACCGCGCTTATCGCCTGCCTCGCGGGGTGCTGGTGATGATGCTGGTGTGGCTGCTGCTGTGCCTGTCCGGGCTGGTCTCGATGATCGGCTTCGGTGAAATTGCGAACGCCGCCCACGTCGGCGGGTTACTCATCGGATGCTTCACCGGTTTGTTGGGTGGTTTGTACAACCGCCGTAAACTGGCCGCCTAAAAAAGTTATGTAAGTTCGGAGACCTTGATGTCCTCTTTTAACGAAATGATCAAAAACATCACCCCCGATATCTACCAGAGCCTGAAACTGGCGGTGGAAATCGGCAAATGGTCCGACGGTGGCAAACTCACCGCCGAGCAACGCGAGCTGTCGCTGCAAGCGATGATCGCCTGGGAAATCCAGAACCTGCCCGAAGACCAGCGCACCGGTTACATGGGCGTGCAGGAATGCGGCTCGAAGTCGATTGAAGTGCCGAATATCCTGTTCAAGTCGGATGCCATCCATTGATCGAGATTGGCCGCGGTGCAATCAGTAAAATGTCGGCCCGCCTGGACGGGGCCGACGTGCAGTACGCGTTTCGTCTGGGCGATGTCGAAGTGCCGGTCAACCCGTTGATCGGCACCACGGTACGCCTGGAATACCTGGGGGCGATCCACTGCTGCCATTGCGGACGCAAGACCAAAACCAGTTTCAGCCAGGGTTACTGCTACCCGTGCATGACCAAACTGGCGCAGTGCGATATCTGCATCATGAGCCCGGAGCGCTGCCACTACGACGCCGGCACCTGCCGTGAGCCGGAGTGGGGCGAGAAGTTCTGCATGACCGATCACATCGTGTACCTGTCGAACTCGTCCGGGGTCAAAGTCGGGATAACCCGCGCGACCCAACTGCCGACGCGCTGGATCGACCAGGGCGCTCGTCAGGCGTTGCCGATCATGCGTGTTGCGACCCGTCAGCAGTCAGGCTTCGTCGAAGACCTGTTCCGCAGTCAGGTGGCGGACAAGACCAACTGGCGTGCTTTACTCAAGGGCGAAGCGGTTTCGGTGGACCTTGCCGAAGTTCGCGATCAGCTGTTTGAAAGCTGCGCCGAAGGCCTGCAAACCTTGCAGGAACGATTTGGTCTGCAGGCGATCCAGACTATTAGCGATGCCGAGCCGCTGGAAATCCGTTATCCGGTGGAGCAATACCCGGCCAAAATCGTCAGCTTCAACCTGGACAAGAACCCGATTGCCGAAGGCACGCTGCTGGGGATCAAGGGCCAGTACCTGATCTTCGACACCGGCGTGATCAATATTCGTAAATACACGGCTTATCAGCTCGCCGTGCATCAGTAAGGACTCCAGCATGCGCACCGAACAACCGAAGATGATCTATTTGAAAGACTATCAGGCGCCTGAGTACCTGATCGACGAGACGCACCTGACCTTCGAGTTGTTCGAGGACCACAGCCTGGTCCATGCGCAACTGGTGATGCGCCGCAACCCTGAGCGTGGCCCGGGCCTGCCGCCGCTGGTGCTGGACGGCCAGCAACTCGATCTGCTGTCGGTGACCCTGGCCGACCGCGAATTGACAGCTGCCGACTATCAGTTGACCGAGAACCACCTGACGCTGCATCCGACCAGCACCAGCTTCACGGTCGACACCAGCGTACGCATTCACCCGGAAACCAACACCGCGCTGGAAGGCCTGTACAAGTCCGGCACGATGTTCTGCACCCAGTGCGAGGCCGAAGGCTTCCGCAAGATCACCTATTACCTCGACCGCCCGGACGTGATGAGCACGTTCACCACCACGGTCGTCGCGGAACAGCACAGCTACCCGGTGTTGCTGTCCAACGGCAACCCGATTGCCAGCGGTCCTGGCGAAGACGGCCGCCATTGGGCGACCTGGGAAGACCCGTTCAAGAAACCGGCCTACCTGTTCGCATTGGTGGCCGGTGATTTGTGGTGCGTCGAAGACACCTTCACCACCATGACCGAGCGCAACGTGGCGCTGCGCATCTACGTCGAACCGGAAAACATCGACAAGTGCCAGCACGCCATGAACAGCCTGAAGAAATCCATGCGCTGGGACGAAGAGGTCTACGGTCGTGAATACGACCTGGACATCTTCATGATCGTTGCGGTCAACGACTTCAACATGGGCGCCATGGAGAACAAGGGCCTCAACATCTTCAACTCCAGCGCCGTGCTGGCCCGCGCTGAAACCGCGACCGACGCCGCGCACCAGCGTGTCGAAGCGATCGTCGCCCACGAATACTTCCACAACTGGTCGGGCAACCGCGTGACCTGCCGCGACTGGTTCCAGTTGTCGCTGAAGGAAGGCTTCACGGTGTTCCGCGATTCCGGTTTCTCCGCCGACATGAACTCGGCCACCGTGAAGCGCATCCAGGACGTGGCTTACCTGCGCACTCATCAGTTCGCCGAAGACGCAGGTCCCATGGCCCACGCCGTGCGCCCGGACAGCTTCATCGAGATTTCCAACTTCTACACCCTGACCGTGTACGAAAAGGGCTCGGAAGTGGTCGGCATGATCCACACCTTGCTCGGCGCCGACGGGTTCCGTAAAGGCAGCGACCTGTATTTCGAGCGCCATGACGGCCAGGCCGTGACCTGCGATGACTTCATCAAGGCCATGGAAGATGCCAACGGTGTCGACCTGACCCAGTTCAAACGCTGGTACAGCCAGGCTGGCACGCCGCGTCTGGCGGTGAGCGAGTCCTACGACGCTGCAGCGAAAACCTACAGCCTGACGTTCCGTCAAAGCTGCCCGGCGACCCCGGACAAGGTTGAAAAACTGCCGTTCGTGATCCCGGTTGAATTGGGCCTGCTGGATTCCAAAGGCGCGCCTGTTGCCTTGCGCCTGTCCGGCGAAGCCAGCGCCCAGGGCACCTCGCGCGTCATTTCGGTGACCGAAGCCGAACAGACCTTCACCTTCGTCGATATCGCTGAGCAACCGCTGCCTTCGTTGCTGCGCGGCTTCTCGGCGCCGGTGAAACTGAGCTTCCCGTACAACCGCGACCAACTGATGTTCCTGATGCAGCACGACAGCGACGGTTTCAACCGCTGGGATGCCGGTCAGCAATTGTCGGTGCAAGTGCTGCAAGAGCTGATCGCCCAGCAGCAGAAGGGCGAGAAACTGGTGCTGGATCAGCGATTGATTTCGGCCTTGCGTACCGTGCTGTCGGACGAGTCGCTGGATCAGGCGATGGTCGCCGAAATGCTCTCGCTGCCGGGTGAGGCGTATCTGACCGAGATCAGCGAAGTGGCTGATGTTGACGCCATCCACATCGCTCGCGAGTTTGCCCGCAAGGCGTTGGCAGACGGTTTGTTCGAGGCGTTGTGGTCGCGTTACCAGGCCAACCGCGCTCTGTCGAAACAAACCCCGTACATTGCCGAAGCCGAGCACTTTGCCCGACGCGCCTTGCAGAACATTGCGCTGTCGTACCTGATGCTCAGTGGTCAATCGCAAGTAATGGCGGCGACGCTTGAGCAGTTCGAGACCAGCGACAACATGACCGAGCGCCTGACGGCATTGGCGGTGTTGGTGAATTCGCCGTTCGAAGAAGAAAAAAACCTGGCGCTGGCCGGTTTTGCCGAGCACTTCAAGGACAATCCGCTGGTCATGGATCAATGGTTCAGCGTTCAGGCAGGCAGTACGTTGCCGGGCGGACTGGAGCGTGTGCGTCAGTTGATGCAGCATCCGGCGTTCAACATCAAGAACCCGAACAAGGTGCGGGCGCTGGTCGGTGCGTTTGCCGGGCAGAACCTGATCAACTTCCATGCGGCGGATGGTTCGGGGTATCGCTTCCTGGCGGATCTGGTCATCGAACTGAACGGGTTCAACCCGCAGATTGCCTCTCGCCAACTGGCGCCGCTGACGCGCTGGCGCAAATACGACGATGCTCGTCAGGCGTTGATGAAAGGGGAGCTGGAGCGGATTCGTGCTTCGGGTCAACTGTCCAGTGATGTGTTTGAAGTGGTCAGCAAAAGCCTGGCCTGAGTCTGGCTTTGGATCCTGTAGGAGCGAGGCTTGCCCGCGAAGGTTGTGTGTCGGGCGCGTTTTTTGATGGTGTGCATATCCATTGCTGCGGTAACGGCGGCTGGCGGTTTCGCCCTTACGGCGAGTCCCTTTTCCAAACGCCGAAAAGGAACCAAAAGGCTTTGCCCCTGACGTACGGTGGCTCGCTAATGCTCGCCATGCCCTCGCTCCGGTCCTGCTCCGTGGGCCCGCCGCCATCGGCCATCCATGGCCGGGGGCGGCTAACCCGGCATCCATGCCGGGTTGCCCACTGCGCAGAACCTCCACTCGGCCTCTCGAGGGGG
>NZ_JAGYFZ010000028.1:0-64802 GCF_019946675.1 Pseudomonas sp. BF-B-15 | reverse complement strand
GGGATGGCCGATGGCGGCGGGCCCACGGAGCAGGACCGGAGCGAGGGCATGCCGAGCCACAGCGAGGCACCGAACGAAAGGGGCAAGAGCGCTTTGGTTACTTTCGCGCTTTTCGAAAGTGACTCGCTGTAAAAGCGAAACCATAAGCCGCCATGACCACAGCAACGGATATGCACACCAATCAAACAAACCCGCAAAAAAAAGCCCCGATCAAATCAGGGCTTTTTATAGAAAGAAACAAAGCGATTACTTCTCGGCACGCTCTTTCAGGGCCTTCAAGGTATTGAACGGCGCATCAACCACAAACTTGTTGGCAATCATCGAAGGCACGCTACCACCCGGCTCAGTGTGAACCTGATAGGTCACTTCAATCTGGTCACCCTTGGGCACGAACTTCCAGAACCCATCAACCTTGGCAACCCGCACAAAACCCTTTTCCTCAGGAATGTACTTCGGCACACCCTCAAGCTTACGGGTCAGACTGCCATCGGCGCCTACAGTAGTCGTGATATGCAGCACCGAATCACGCGCAGTCACCGGCCATGGGGTATTGAACTGGGTGTAGGTCCAGCTCTGATCGCCTTCATGCTTGAGCAGCTTCTGCTGCTTGCATTCGTGAATCCACGAGCAGGCGCCCGCCACGTCTTCCTGGAGTGCGCGCAATTTGGCCATGGTGGTTTTCATCAGGGTAACGCCCTGATAAGCCTTGTAGTCAGAGCCGGCCACTTCACTCAAGGACACCTTGATGCCGTCTTCATTCTTGGCCACCTTCCAGTCTTCGGCCTGTGCGGTGGCAGTCGCCAGCAAAACCGTCAAACCACACAGCACAGCCATACGATGCAGCGAACCCATAATCTTATTCCTTATTGTTGAAGTTCCGTTCGTTGACACATCACGCCGCCGTCATCTGCTCCCACCAGCCCAGCAATCTGATCGCTTCGTCACTGCTGTTTCCGCAGACTTCGACGTCGGCTTCAAACGCCGAACACACGGCCGGACGTTCCGGTTGGCCGAAAATACTGCACAGGTTTTCGGCAGAGAGTTGAACGCAACGTTCTCCGGCGGCTTTGCCATTGGGCATACCGGGAATCGGAGAACTGATGGAAGGGGCAATGCAACAGGCGCCACAGCCTTCACGGCATTTCATGACGACGAGCTCCTCGCGACGGGTGATGTGTTAAAGGACGGGGCACAGAGTAACCGCTAAAACAGTTGTTTTAAATTACCTGTCGCCGGGTTTTTACGCTCAAACCAGCGTGACTGACCAGTCTCCGACAAAGCGTCTGGCCTGCGGGTCACGCCGAGGAAGGATTTACTGCTTGAACTCCAATTCCAGCGCCGCGCCCTCGACTTCCCGACGCTCTTCGTTACGCAGTTGCAACTTCATTTCGTTGCTGATCAGTCGTCCGTTGAGCTGGAACGGAGAGCTGCCAGCCTTCTCACCGAACATTTGCGGCAACACGGCGTCGTGCCGGGGCAACGGAACTGTACCGACCGGCTTAAACTCTTCGGCCATTTCCTCAGGCAAGCTCAAATCCAGGTCAGCCGAAGGCAGTTTGGTTTTCACCACTTCACTGGCCGGTTTCGATTTGGAGGCAATGGGCGAACGTTTTTTCTGCGTAGCCGCTTTCTTTTTGACCGGCGTGGCTTTTTTTGCCGGTGCCGGTTTTTTCGATGTCGCGCTGGCGGCCGGTTTTTCCTGAACGGGAGCCGCCAGGACGCCTTCCGAATTGAAGGTTATCAACAGGCAGATCGACAACCAGGCGGCAGGAAAAATCGGTTTCATGGATCCAACGGGGAACGGCGCTATCGGCAGAGGGCCATATGCTCGCTTGTTGGACGCGACATGACAAGCTCGGGCAGGAATTACCCGCCCGCCCGTCACATTCCGCCGGCCATCTCTTGGCAAAGCTGGGTAGCCAGCATGCCCAGGGTCATCAACGCACGCTCGGCTTCGCGATTCCAGGGAATGCCGCAGTTGAGCCGAATGCAGTGATTGAACTGCTCGGTGTTACTGAAAATCAGCCCTGGTGCGATGCTGATGCCTTGCTGCAATGCGCGCACATGAAGTTCTTGTGTATTGACCCGCCCCGGCAGACTCACCCACAGAATGAAGCCGCCGGTCGGCCGGGTCATCTGTGTGCCTTCCGGGAAATACTGCTGCACCGCAAGCTGGAAAGCGCTGAGATTCTTGCGGTACTCCTGACGGATGTAGCGCAAATGCCGGTCGTAACCGCCATTTTCCAGATACGCCGCGATCCCCATCTGCGTAACGCTGCAAGCCGAATGCGTGCTGAAGGTCTGCAAGCGCTGGATTTCCTGCTGGTACTTGCCGGCAATCATCCAGCCAATCCGCACACCCGGAGACAGGGTCTTGGAGAAGCTTGAGCAGTAGATCACCCGATCCAGCCGGTCGTAGGCCTTGAGTGCCTTGGTGCGGCCCTGCTCGAACATCAGTTCGCCGTAGATATCGTCTTCGACCACCTGAATATCGAAATCCGAGGCCAGGCGCAGCAATTGTTTCTGCCGCTCTTCGGGCATGGTGCCGCCCAGCGGATTGCTCAGGCGCGTGGTCAGTACCAGCGCTTTGATCGACCACTGATTCGCTGCCAGTTGCAAGGCTTCCAGGCTCATGCCGGTGGCCGGATCGCTGGGGATCTCGATGACTTTCAGGCCCAGCAGATCGGCCAGTTGCAGCAACCCGTAGTAGGTTGGCGACTCGGCGGCGATCAAGTCGCCCGGCCGCGTCAGCACGCGCAGGGACATCTGCAAGGCATCGACGCAGCCGTGGGTAATGACCACTTCCGACGGATCGACCACCACGCCGGCATCGCGCATGCGAATCGCCACTTGCCGCCGCAACGGTTCAAAACCGGGGCTGAACATGTAACTGAATGCCCGCGGGCTATGGAATCGGGTGACTTTGGCCAACTGCTGATGCAGCGCCCGCACCGGCAGGTAATCGACGCTCGGCACCGCCGCGCCCAAGGGAAACACGCCCTCACGACGGGATTCGACCAACACTTGTTGAATGATGCTGCTGCGGGTGACCAGGCCGGGACGTTCGACCCGGGCGATGTCCGGCGTCGGCGCAGTCAGGGCCGGCGTCTGGTGTACGTAGTAACCCGACTGCGGCCGGGCACGGATCAGCCCCTGATCTTCGAGATTGGCATACGCCTGCAACACCGTCGCATGGCTGACGTTCAGCTGCGAACTCATCTTGCGCACCGAAGGCACGCGCTCCCCCGGCTGATAGACCCCACGACGGATGTCTTCGGCCAGTTGTTGAGCAATACGTTGGTAGAGCAAGAGATTGGTCATGACGCAGCACTCGATTTCACGGGCATTTTATTCTTGTGTGAAACAATACCGGAACAGTTTAGAAGTGTACGGGGACAGTTGCCACAATAGTCGACGGTACAGTGCAGTGTCAGCAAAATCTGTACTGCTTTGCGAGGCAATTCGCAGACACAAAAAAACCCGGCGCTGTCTGGCAGCCCGGGTTTGTAGGAGCCGGCTCGCTGGCGATGGCATCACTTCGGTTCGTCTGAAACACCGCGGTGATGCCATCGTCGGAACGCCGCCCGCAGCAAGCCGGCTCCTACGGATTGCATGGTTTCACAAGGAAGCGTCCATTACCGGGCAGCGCCGAGCAGGCCTTTTTCGTCGGAGAACACAATTTCCACCCGACGGTTCTGCGCCCGGCCCCGTTCCGAGGCGTTCGCGTCTACCGGGTATTCGTCGCCATAACCTTCGACCTTAATGCGTTTTTCGTCGATGCCCAGGTCCGTCAACACGTCCGCCACCGATTGCGCACGGTCACGGGACAGTTTGAGGTTTTCCTGCTTGCCGCCGGTGCTGTCGGCGTAGCCTTCGATGCGCACGACGCGCTTGGGATTGAGCTGCAGGAATTGCACGATCTTCAATACCACGCGGTTCGCCGAGTTTTTCAGCTCCGCTTCGCCGGTGTCGAACAGCACATCGCCGAGGGTCATCACCAGGCCGCGGTCAGTCTGGGTCGTGGCCAGCGCAACAATCTGCTCTTCAAGCCACTTGCCCTGCTGCTGCACGCTCAGCAGTTTGGATTCGCGCAGGGCCAGTTGCAGGCGCTGACGCTCCAGTTCGAGCTTCGCCGCGCGCTCTTCGTTGAGTACCTGATTGGTGTGTTCCCGAGCGATTTCGCTGTAGCGCCGGCTCAGGTAGGCGTAATGCAGCACGTCGGACCCGCTGCCCCAGTAGCTGGACAGTCGATCGGCACGGGCCAGGGATTCACCGGCACGGATCACGTCTTTCGGCGCGATTCGCAGCACGTTGGAATCTTCTTTCACCTTCTGAAAGTCGGCACCCGCTTCTTGCAACGCAGCTTCACTGTGCTGACCGGCGCAGCCATAGAGACTCGCACAGCCAACAAGGATCAAGCCGCCGATAGCTTTGGACGTGAGGTTCATTGTGCATCCCCCACTTGCTTGCGCAATCGAGTGATGCGGGTGTTGAGAAGATCCAGCTTCTCTTCACTTTTGAGCGTCAGGACCTTGGCTTCGGCCAGCCGCGCGTCAAGTTCGGCCTGTTCGGCGCGCATGCGTGCATGTTTGTAAGACTGATCGGCCATATCACCTTGGGCACGGGCGAATTTATCTTCGGCCAGTTTCATTTCAGGCACGTCGTCCGCGGTGGCCCCTACGGCTTTGGCTTGCACGAGCACCTGTTCGGTCAGGCGTATTTGTTCATTCGGCGCCGGATCGGCTGCACAACCCGCCAGAGCCAGAACGGCCAGGGCAGCGAAAAGAGGTCGAATACTCACTAAAAATCCCTACTGTTTTGGGGTACTGGCGGGGGGTTGCTGTGGCTGCTGTTGCTGCGCTTTCCAGCGCTCGATATTGCGTTGCAGCACGGCTTCCGTCAGTCCGGACGCGGGCAATTCTGTCATCTTTTTGGCCAGCTGTCCGCGCAACCACGGATCGTTGCAGGCAGAGTTATGGGAAACTGCGAGGAACAGGCCGGGTTTGTCGACCGGCTGCGGGCGCGCGACGAGGTCATTGGCCATGCTCAGGGCCTGTGCGGCTGCCATGCCCGAATAGCGTCCGGCGAGGACAAATTCCACTTCCCCCAACAGCAATTTCTGAAGGGCCTGGGTCAGGTTGGGGGTGCGTACGAGGGTCAATTGCTGCTCGGCGAACGTAGCGAATTCCGGGGTCATTCGAGACTTTTCCGACAACGCGCCGGGATGACCGTGAAGGTCCTGCGCCTGGTTGTAGACCAGTGGCGAGTCTTTTCGGGTCCAGACCAGGTAATCGTTTTCCAGCAACGGCGGATGGATGTAATCCAGGGTTTCCAGCTCACTGACCGTCAACGGCGCGTCGGCCAGCATGTCCATGCGCCCACTGCGCACTTCCTCCAGCGCCTGGGCGCGTTTGCCGGCATAGAGCATCTCGACCTTGATGCCCAACTGCCCTGCTACTTGTTGCAACAGGTCGGCACTGGCACCGATCAGGTGCTTGGGGTTTTGCGGGTCCTGCCACAGATACGGCGGCGCATCCGGGCTGCCGGTGACCACCAGTCGCTCACACTTGCCCGCTGCGATGGACAGCGTCGGCAACAGCGTCAGACCCAGCAGCAATGACCAACCGAACACTCGATGCAGATCCATACTCAAACCCCGTTATATCCCCTGTAGGAGCCGGCTGGCTGCGGGCGCCTACAGAAGAGCAAAAAAAAGCCCGACCAAAAGGTCGGGCTCTTTATAGGTCAAGCGGCTGGATTAGACCAGCTTCTCGAACTCAGGGATGGCTTCGAACAGGTCCGCCACCAGGCCGTAATCGGCCACCTGGAAGATCGGCGCTTCTTCGTCCTTGTTGATCGCGACGATCACTTTGGAGTCTTTCATGCCGGCCAGGTGCTGGATCGCGCCGGAGATACCGACCGCGATGTACAGCTGTGGAGCAACGATCTTGCCGGTCTGACCGACCTGCATGTCGTTGGGTACGAAACCTGCGTCGACCGCGGCGCGGGAAGCACCCACGGCAGCGCCCAGCTTGTCGGCCAGGGCGTACAGGTGTTTGAAGTTGTCGCCGTTCTGCATGCCGCGACCGCCGGAAACGACGATTTTGGCAGCGGTCAGTTCCGGACGATCGGACTTGGCCAGTTCTTCACCGACGAAGCTCGAAGTGCCGGCGTTGTGCGCAGCAGCAACTGCTTCAACGGCAGCCGAACCGCCTTCAGCGGCAACCGGGTCGAAACCGGTGGCACGCACGGTGATCACTTTGACCGCAGCGTTCGACTGAACGGTAGCGATGGCGTTACCGGCGTAGATCGGGCGCTTGAAGGTGTCAGCGCTTTCAACCGAGATGATCTCGGAGATCTGGTCAACGTCCAGCTGAGCGGCAACGCGCGGCAGGATGTTTTTGCCGTTGGAAGTGGCGGCAGCCAGGATGTGGCTGTAGCCCTTGCCCAGCTCGGCAACCAGTGGCGCGACGTTTTCCGGCAGTTGGTGAGCGTAGGCGGCGTTATCGGCCACCAGCACTTTAGCCACGCCAGCGATTTTCGCAGCGGCTTCAGCCACGGCGCCAGCGCCCTGACCTGCAACCAGCACGTGGATGTCGCCGCCGATTTTGGCAGCAGCGGCCACAGTGTTCAGCGTGGCCGGGGCCAGCACTTTGTTGTCGTGTTCAGCAATAACCAAGATAGTCATTTAGATTACCTTCGCTTCGTTTTTCAGTTTCTCGACCAGTTCAGCCACCGACTTGACCTTGATACCCGCGCTGCGTGCAGCAGGCGCTTCGACTTTCACGGTCTTGTTGGTGGAGGCGGTGGAAACGCCCAAAGCGTCCGGAGTCAGCACTTCGAGAGGCTTCTTCTTGGCTTTCATGATGTTTGGCAGGGACGCGTAGCGCGGCTCGTTCAAACGCAGGTCGGTGGTGACGATGGCCGGCAGTTTCAGGGAAACTGTCTGCGCGCCGCCGTCGATTTCGCGGGTCACGGCAACGCTGTCGCCGGACACTTCGACTTTGGACGCGAAGGTGCCCTGACCGTAGCCGCTCAATGCAGCGAGCATCTGGCCAGTCTGGTTGTTGTCGCTGTCGATGGCCTGTTTGCCGAGGATCACCAGCTGAGGCTGCTCCTTGTCGACAACGGCTTTGAGCAGCTTGGCAACGGCCAGGGAAGTCAGATCTTCAGCGGATTCGACGAGGATGGCGCGGTCGGCACCCAGAGCCAGCGCGGTGCGCAGTTGCTCTTGAGCGGTGGACGGGCCGATGGAGACGACGACGATTTCAGTCGCAACGCCTTTCTCTTTCAGGCGTACGGCTTCTTCCACTGCGATTTCGCAGAACGGGTTCATCGACATCTTCACGTTGGCGAGGTCGACGCCGGAATTGTCCGCCTTGACGCGAACCTTGACGTTGTAATCCACAACGCGTTTGACAGCTACAAGAACCTTCATGGATTCCTCGTTACTCTCCGGTGAAAAGAAAGTCGCCTAGGCGAACCTGGCGGTTGATGCTCATCGGGCGCAAGGGCACCTCTAAAAACGCCGGCATACGTGTCAAGTGACCATCGCTCATGACGTTGATGACCGTTCGTCAGTGGTGACCAACAAGTCATTAAATATCGTGGCGTGTAAACTGCGCGCCAACACTGCGCTGCGCATCACCTTGTACTGCCATCGCCCTGTCTTTAGAGGTGCTCTTGAAACCAACAGTCAGCCTACGGCGAGCGCAAAACCGACCGTATCTTGACCGGAACGCCTATTCCGGTCAATACGGCAAAATGGCCAGTCATAAGCCGCGTGACTTTGATTTCTCTGGCTTTGAGCCGATTCAAACAAACGTTTGTATTGGACGCTAAGAGTGGTGTAGATATAATGCGCCACCCAAAGAGAAAGGTGGTTCATCGATTGTCCTCTTCCTGCCTCGTGCAGGAATTCATGGATGCGACACCAAACCTCCAATTAGAAAAAAAACTGTTGAGCCTTGAGTAGGAGATAACCTGTGGAACGCGAATACATGGAATTCGACGTGGTCATCGTCGGTGCCGGCCCCGCTGGTCTTTCCGCCGCCTGCCGCTTGAAGCAGAAGGCTGCTGAAGCCGGTAAGGAAATCAGCGTCTGCGTGGTCGAAAAAGGCTCCGAAGTGGGTGCTCACATCCTGTCCGGTGCCGTGTTCGAACCACGCGCCCTGAACGAACTGTTCCCGGACTGGAAAGAACTTGGCGCGCCGTTGAACACGCCGGTCACCCGCGACGACATCTTCGTTCTCAAGAACGCCGACAGCGCGCAGAAGATTCCCGACCTCTTTGTGCCCAAGACCATGCACAACGAAGGCAACTACATCATCTCCCTGGGCAACCTGTGCCGCTGGCTGGCTCAGCAGGCCGAAAACCTGGGCGTGGAAATCTACCCGGGCTTCGCCGCGCAGGAAGCACTGTTCGACGAGAACGGCGTGGTGCGCGGGATCATCACCGGTGATCTGGGCGTTGACCGCGAAGGCAACCCGAAAGAAGGCCTGTACACCCCCGGCATGGAATTGCGCGGCAAGTACACGCTGTTCGCCGAAGGCTGCCGTGGCCACATCGGCAAGCAGTTGATCAAGCGCTTCAACCTCGACAGCGAAGCCGACGCCCAGCACTACGGCATCGGTCTGAAAGAAATCTGGGAAATCGACCCGGCCAAGCATCAACCAGGTCTGGTGGTGCACACCGCCGGCTGGCCGCTGGACATCATGGGCACCGAGAACACCGGCGGCTCGTTCCTCTATCACCTGGAAAACAACCAGGTGGTGGTCGGCCTGATCGTTGATCTGTCCTACAGCAACACCTACCTGTCGCCGTTCGACGAGTTCCAGCGCCTCAAGCATCACCCGGTGCTCAAGCAGTACCTGGAAGGCGGCAAGCGCATCAGCTACGGCGCACGCGCCATCTGCAAGGGCGGCCTGAACTCGCTGCCGAAAATGGTCTTCAAGGGCGGCGCGCTGATCGGTTGCGACCTCGGTACCCTGAACTTCGCCAAGATCAAAGGCAGCCACACTGCGATGAAGTCCGGCATGCTCGCCGCTGAATCCGTGGCCGAGGCGCTGTTCGCTGAAAAGGACGGCACCGAAGAACTGACCACTTACGTCGACGCGTTCAAGAAGAGCTGGCTCTACGACGAGCTGTTCGCCAGCCGCAACTTCGGCCCGGCGATCCACAAGTTCGGCGCCATCGTCGGCGGTGGTTTCAACTGGCTGGACCAGAACATCTTCGGCGGCAAACTGCCGTTCACCCTGCACGACACCAAGCCGGATTACGCTTGCCTGAAACTCGCGGCCGACTGCAAGAAGATCGACTACCCGAAACCGGATGGCAAAATCAGTTTCGACAAACTCAGCTCGGTGTTCATCTCCGGTACCAACCACGAAGAAGAACAGCCTTGCCACCTGAAGCTGGCCGACCTGAGCATCCCGATCGCCAAGAACCTGCCGATGTACGATGAACCTGCCCAGCGTTACTGCCCGGCCGGCGTGTATGAGGTGGTCACCAAGGAAGACGGCGAGAAGCGCTTCCAGATCAACGCCCAGAACTGCGTTCACTGCAAGACCTGCGACATCAAGGACCCTGCACAGAACATCACCTGGGTGGCGCCGGAAGGTGCTGGCGGCCCGACTTACCCGAACATGTAAGTTGATTCGCTGAACATCAAGGCTCCCTAAATGGGAGCCTTTTTGTTGCCCACAATTCATACCCCAACACAGATCCAATGTGGGAGCGAGCCTGCTCGCGATGGCAATTTATCATTCAACATTGATGCAAGCTGACCCACCGCTATCGCGAGCAGGCTCGCTCCCACAGAGGATGTGTGGTGAGTCAGGCAGCGCGCTCATCACCGGGATTACGCTCAAAGTAGCGCTTGTACTCCCGACTGAACTGCGACGTGCTCTGATACCCGACCCGATGCGCCACCTGCGCCACGCCCAGGCCCTCCGCCACCAGCAACGTCTGCGCCTTGAGCAAGCGCAATCGCTTCAAATACTGCACCGGCGACAACAACGTGCTGCGCTTGAAATGCTCATGAAAGGTCGACGCACTCATGTTCGCGCAACTGGCCAGGGTCTCGACGTTCAAGGGTTCGGCGTAGTGCGCATGCAAATGGCTGATCGACGCCGCGACACGGGCGAACTGCCCCTGCTGTTCCACCAGCGCGCGCAACACATCCGCCTGCGGCCCGCGCAACGCGACGAACAACAACTCGCGCAGGTGTGACGGCCCCATGATCCGCGCCTCCAGAGGATCGTGCAGACAACGCAACAGCCGTTCCACACATCCGCGCATGCCGTCGTCGAGCACCACCGAGGTCATCGACTCCGGCGTCTGCGCCGCAATGTGCCGCCCCGGCGCCAGTCCCATCGCCAACACCAATTCACCCAGCAGCACCCGGTCAATCGCCACGGAAACCCCGAGCAGCGGCGCATTCGGCAAGGCAAAGGTTTCGCACTCGAACGGCACCGGCAACGCTTGAATCAAGTAATGCCCGGCGCCGTATTCCAGGGTTCGCGGCCCCAGATACGCCAGTTTGCTGCCCTGGGCGATGATCATCAGGCTCGGTTCATAAATATGCGGGCCACGGGCGACGTCACAACTCGCGCGCAGAACTTGCACACCGGGCAACCCGGTCTGGGTGAAACCGTCGCGGGTCGCCAGTGGCTCAATCAGCGAAACCAGCGTGGCATTGGCATCGAGATGACGGGTCAACAACATGGGAGCTCTTCACAAAATAATCACGGAAAAAGGGATGAAAGCATCATCGCAGGTCTGATTGCCCATTGGACCCAACGAACGCAGATGCCGGAGGAATAGGCATGACACCCGGAGGAATCGCCATGGCCGCGCAAAGGTGCGGCGCCCAGAATGCGCCGCCTCACCTGTCATGCTTTTTGCGAGGTCCACCATGTACACCGCCATCGGATACGCCGCCCAGTCGGCCACCACTCCCCTTGCCCCCGTGAAATTCGAACGCCGCAGCCCGCGTGCCGACGACGTGGCGATCGAGATTCTCTACTGCGGCGTCTGCCATTCCGACATCCATCAGGCGCGCAATGAGTGGGGCATTGCCGTTTACCCGCTGATGCCCGGCCACGAGATCGTAGGCAAAGTGACCGCCATCGGTGCGAATGTCACCCAACATAAAGTCGGCGATCTGGTCGGCGTCGGCTGCATGGTCGATTCGTGCCGCAGCTGCGAGGCTTGCCAGGCCAACCTCGAACAATATTGCCTCGAAGGCCCGACCATGACCTACGCCACACCCGACCGGGTCGATGGCAGCAACACCATGGGCGGTTACTCCGACAGCATCGTGGTCAGCGAGCACTTCGTGGTGCGCATCCCGGAAAAACTTGACCTGGCCAGCGCCGCGCCGATCCTCTGCGCCGGCATCACCACCTACTCGCCGCTCAAGCACTACGGCGTGAAAGCGGGCGACAAGGTCGGGATTCTCGGCATGGGCGGCCTCGGCCACATGGGCATCAAGTTCGCCAAGGCAATGGGCGCGGAAGTG
This sequence comes from Pseudomonas sp. BF-B-15, assembly GCF_019946675.1. Taxonomy (NCBI): domain Bacteria; kingdom Pseudomonadati; phylum Pseudomonadota; class Gammaproteobacteria; order Pseudomonadales; family Pseudomonadaceae; genus Pseudomonas; species Pseudomonas sp. BF-B-15. Next base: position 53,281 of record NZ_JAGYFZ010000028.1, on the reverse strand, counting down.
ACGCTGTTCACCCGTTCGGCAAGCAAGGCGGAAGAAGGTCGTCGTCAGGGCGCGGACCATGTGATCGTGTCCACCGATGCCGAGCAGATGAAAGCTGCGGCCGGCCATTTCGACTTTCTGCTGGACACCATTCCGGTGCAGCACGACCTCAATCCCTACCTCGACACGCTGCGTTTCGACGGCGTGCACATTCTGGTGGGGTTGATTGAACCGATTGATCCGCCGGTCCACGCGGCCAAATTGGTGCTGGGTCGCCGCGTACTGGCGGGCTCGCTGATCGGCGGCATCGCCGAAACCCAGGAAGTGCTGGATTTCTGCGCCGAGCACAACATCACCTGCGACATCGAAATGCTCGACATCCGCCAGATCAACGAGGCTTACGCCCGCATGATCGCCGGTGACGTGAAGTACCGCTTCGTCATCGACATGGCGACGCTGAAGGTCTGATCAGACCTTAGCGCCAAGCTCAGCCGAGAGCCGGGCCGTGACCCCTTTGATCAGGGGAATCAGCTCGGCCATTTTTTCCAGCGGCATGTACGGCACGGTGCTGGCGATGCTGATGCCGGCGACGATGCGCTTGCTCGCGTCACGGATCGGCGCCGCCACGCAGCGGATCGACGGTTCGTTGTCTTCCAGGTCGAAGGCGTAACCGCCCGCCACGTACTCAATCATGCGCTGCTGGAACTGCTCCCAGGATTGCTCCGGGTGCTGCGGCCAGAACTGATTTTTCCCACCCGCCGGCAGGCTGACTTCGTACAGCCGTTGCCATTCTTCCTGCGTGTCATCGAGCATCAGCGCCTTGCCGATCCCGGTGCGCGCCAACGGCATGCGATGGCCAACCCGCGAACGCATTTCCGGACCATTGCGCCCCGGATTCTTGTGCAGGTACAGCACCTCGTCGCCCTCGCGAATCGCCAGGTGAATGGTGTCGCCGGTCAACGCCGACAACTCATCCAGATACGGACCGGCCAACGTGACCAGCGGCAATTCCTCACGCGCCTGAAAGCCCAGTTCGATCAGCTTCGGCCCCAGCAAATAACCGACTTGCGGCACCACGCGCAGATAACGCTCGTCCACCAGGCAACTGGCCAGACGATGGGTGGTGCTGCGCGTCGTGCCGATCAGCCGGGCGATTTCCTTGAGATCGCGGGCGCCACTGGCCACGGCCTGAACCACACCCAGACCGCGAAGCAGGGTCTGAGTGCCGGTCGGCGCGGCGTCCTTGGCGATTTTTGGGGCGTCTTCCTGCATATCCAGCCTTTACCGTTGAGCGAGTGAACGGGCGGCATTATGGTCGCCCGACGGCTACGACTACAACTTGATACGCTCGACCTTCCCGACCAGCAGAATGTAGGAAAGCGCCCCCAACAACGCGAGAACCGAGATGTAGGTGATCGCTGGAGCGAACGAATCACCGCTGGCGAGGAAACCGATGACAATCGGCGTGGCAATCGCCGACAGGTTGCCGATGAAGTTAAACACCCCGCCGGTCAGCCCCAACAAGCGTGCCGGTGCCAGCGTTGAAACCAGTGACCAGGTGATCGAAGCCAGACCGTTGCCGAAGAACGCCAAGGCGAGGAAGGCAATCACCAGCGGCGTCGACTCGACGAAATTGGCGCCGATGATCGAGGTGGAAATCAGCAAGCCGCCAATGATCGGCAACTTGCGGGCGAAACCCACCGTGTAGCCGCGACGGATCAGGAAGTCGGAGAAGAACCCGGAACAGAGTACACCGACGAAAGCGGCGAGAAACGGCAACGATGCCAGCAGGCCGGACTTGATGAAATCCATGCCGCGGTACTTCACCAGGTAGGTCGGGAACCACGTCAGGAAAAACCACAACGTCGAGTTGAGGCAGAACTGGCCAAGGTAAATGCCCCACAACTTGCGCTTGGTCAGGACGATGCCGAGGTCGGTCCAGCTGAATTTGGCCTTGACCTTCGCTTGCTCGGCCTGAATATCCACCAGCCCGCCGCCTTCGCGGATCAGGTCGATTTCAGCGTCATTGGCGCCTTTGAAATCCCGTGGCTCGCGATACACCGCGTACCAGATCACCGCCCAGAGAATGCCCACCGCACCGGTGCTGACGAACACCATGTGCCAGCCAAATTCATGCTGCAACCAGGCGAGTACCGGCGTCAGGAACGCCAATCCGACGAACTGGCCGGAGGTGTAGAAACCAATGGCCGTGGCGCGCTCGCGCTCCGGGAACCAGGTGGTGACTACGCGGCTGTTGATCGGATAGGCCGGAGCTTCCAGCGCACCGACCGCCATGCGCAAGACGAACAGCGCAATGAAGCTGGCGGCGAAACCGAGCATCACCGTGGCGATCGACCACAGCAGCAAGGCGAGGCTATAAAGGATGCGCGGCGGAACACGATCCACCAGCCAGCCGCCGGGGATCTGCATGGCGGCGTAGGTCCAGCCGAACGCGGAGAAAATCAGTCCGACGTGGATCGGGTCGATGCCCAGGTCACTGGTCAGCGCCGGGGCGGCGATGGACAGGTTGCTGCGGTCCAGATAGTTGATCACTACGGTGATAAACAGCAGGACCATGATGAAAAAACGCTTGCGGCTGGGCGCCACCAACGACGCCTGCCCGGTGAGGGTTTGCGGTTGCATGGGGAATGCCTCTTCTTATGTTTATTGAGGTCGATGTGGAACTGGAATGATGCCGATCTCCCTGTCCATGGAGATCAACCTGTGGGAGCCAGCCTGCTGGCGATCGCGTTGGGTCAGTCACCATGAATGCTGGATGTGCCGACCAAATCGCCAGCAGGCTGGCTCCCACAGGGATTTGCGGTGGGTCAGCGATCACTCACCACTCGGCAAAACTGCCATCGGCATGGCGCCAGATCGGGTTGCGCCAGCGATGCCCGACCGCCGCGCGTTCGATCACGTACTCCTCGTTGATCTCGATCCCCAGGCCTGGGCCGTTCGGAATCTTCACGAAGCCTTTGTCGTAATCGAACACCCGCGGATCCTTGACGTAATCCAGCAGGTCGTTGCTCTCGTTGTAGTGGATGCCCAGGCTCTGTTCCTGGATGAACGCGTTGTAGCAAACCGCATCCAGTTGCAGACACGCCGCCAGCGCAATCGGCCCCAACGGGCAATGCAGCGCCAGCGCTACGTCGTAGGCTTCGGCCATGTTGGCGATCTTGCGAGTCTCGGTGATGCCACCGGCATGAGAAGCATCCGGCTGGATGATGTCGACGTAACCTTCGCTGAGCACGCGCTTGAAATCCCAACGCGAGAACAGACGCTCACCGAGGGCAATCGGTGTGCTGGTCAGCGGCGCCAGCTCCTTCAGCGCTTCGTAGTTTTCGCTGAGCACCGGCTCTTCGATAAACATCAGTTTGTACGGATCGAGTTCCTTCATCAGCACCTTGGCCATGGGTTTGTGCACCCGGCCATGGAAGTCCACACCGATACCCACGTTCGGGCCGACCGCATCACGCACGGCGGCGACGTTGGCCAGGGCCAGGTCGACTTTCTCGAAGGAATCGAGGAACTGCAGCTCTTCGGTACCGTTCATTTTCACGGCGGTGAAACCACGGCTGACCGCTTCTTTCGCGGCGCGCGCGGTGTCTGCCGGACGGTCACCGCCAATCCACGAATAGACACGAATCTTGTCGCGCACCTGACCACCGAGCAGGTCGCTGACCGACACACCCAAGGCCTTGCCCTTGATGTCCCACAACGCCTGGTCGATACCGGCCAGCGCACTCATGTGGATCGCACCGCCCCGGTAGAAGCCGCCGCGATACAGCACGGTCCAGATGTCTTCGATGTTGCGTGGGTCTTTGCCGATCAGGTAGTCGGACAATTCTTCAACGGCAGCCGCCACCGTGTGGGCACGGCCTTCGACCACGGGCTCGCCCCAACCGGTCACGCCCTCGTCGGTTTCCACTTTCAGGAAGCACCAGCGCGGCGGAACGATGAAGGTGGTCAGTTTGGTGATTTTCATCTCTTCTCTCTCTTATTAGATGCAGCGCGCTCGGCGCCAAAAAAGTCTTAACGCAGAGCGTTCCACGCAGCGACGTAGGCCTTGGCGTTGGACGCCACTTGCGCCGCCGTCATGCCCGGTTTGAACAACCCGGACCCGAGACCGAAGCCCTTCACGCCCGCGTCGATAAACACCTGCATGTTCTCCGGGGTGATCCCGCCCACCGGCGCCAGAATCGTCCCGGCGGGCAACACCGCCAGCCAGGCTTTTACAACCGCCGGGCCCATTTGTTCAGCGGGGAACATCTTCAGCACGTCCGCGCCTTCGGCCAGTGCAGCGAACGCTTCGGTCGGCGTCGCCACGCCAGGCGACAGGAACAACCCGGCGGCCTTCGCGGCGCGCAACACTTTGGGATCGCTGTGGGGCATGACGATGACCTGCCCGCCGGCGGCTTTCACTTGCTCGACCTGTTCCGGCGTCAGCACCGTGCCGGCACCGATCAGGCAATCGGCGGGCAAGGTACTGCGCAGGATGCGGATACTTTCGTACGGCTCGGGGGAATTGAGCGGCACTTCGATGACGCGAAATCCGGCTGCGTAAAGGACTTCTCCGATAGCCGCCGCTTCCTGCGGGCGCAGGCCACGCAGGATTGCGATCAGACCGTTTTGCGCCAATGCTTGTTTGAGCATGTCAGACCTCCAGTCAGGTTTAACGGGATGGGTTTGGAGTGATCAGCCCGGCGGCGAGCGCCAGTTGCCACAACCCGCGTTCGGTGGCCTGTTCGGCCAGCGTCACTCGGGCAAAACCGCAGGCGTCGAGCGCCCGGCTGTAACGGGCACAGAGTTGGGAATTACCGATGAGAATGATCGACGGCAGATGAACGCTGTTGCGCCGACGCCGCTGAACCGTGGCCAGCGCCGAAAGCTCATGGCCGATCAACAGGCCGGACAAATAATCCGGTTGCGCACTGCCGCTCAATTCGCCGGTCAGCCCGAGGCTGCGGGCACTGAACAGCGTCGACAGCGGGCCGATTTCGCCGTCCGCCGACAGGGCCACTTGCACGCCACGGTCAAACGCGTCGCCATCGAAAGCCCCACCGCGTTGCTGGGTGCGCCCGAGAATGCTGTGTTCGCTGAGCACCGCGAAGACTTCGCCGGTCATAAAGGTGTCGAAATGCACGATGCAGCCGTCGGCCACTTCCACCCATTTCGAATGGCTGCCCGGCAGGCCGATCAACAGATCGTTGCCCGCCTCGCCCGCCAGGTTTTGCAGCACGCCGAGGACCTGGGTTTCTTCACCGCGCATCACGTTCGGTAGGCGCGAACGCTGAATCACACCCGGCACGATGTGCACATCGACACCGCGAAGACTGCGAATGGTTTGTAGGGAAGTTCCGAGATTGGCAACGTTTGCCGGCGTGTCGCGGTAGGCCGCTTCGCGCCAGCCTTGTGCGCTGCCAACCATGCCGCAGGCAATCACCGGCAAACCGGGTTGCTCATCGAGCCAGTCACCGCAGGCCTCGTCAAAGGCCAGTTCAAAACCGTCGGTGCATGCCAGACCGTTAATGATTCGCGGCGTCCAGGGCAGCTGCATGATTCCCGATGACAGCGAACGCTGTTCGAGCACCTGGCCACCTGCGGCGAGTTTGTAAGCACGTAATGAGGTTGTCCCCCAATCGAGCGCGATCAATTGCGCCAGCATCGCTTCACCTGTTTTGTTTATTGGCAGTGAGTGAGCTGGACTATAAACCCTGACACAGGGAAATCTCAATATATAAATATACATCCCATATTTTGGGATACACCCAAAAAAAGATCGCAGCCTTCGGCAGCTCCTACAGTGGGTCATCTACACCCTGTAGGAGCTGCCGAAGGCTGCGATCTTTTAAGCAATCAATTGCCCGCAGCAAAATCCCTTAGCACTGCGCCATCCATCCGATACCGCACCCACTCTTCCTGTGGCTGCGCACCCAAGGACTTATAGAACTCGATAGCCGGCTTGTTCCAGTCCAGCACGCTCCACTCAAAACGCCCGCAATCATTGGCGCAGGCGATTTTCGCCAAGTGGCGCAGCAGGGTTTTACCGGCACCGCCACCGCGCTGCTCGGGAGTGATGTAGAGGTCTTCGAGGTACAGGCAGTTGCTGCCCAGCCAGGTGGAATAGCTGAAGAAGAACACCGCAAAGCCGATCGGCAAACCGTCGCGCAGGCAGATTAGCCCGTGGGCGGTGGCGCCTTCGCTGAACAGGCTGCGCTCAATGTCGGCGACGCTGGCGATGACTTCGTGGCGGGCACGTTCGTAATCGGCCAGTTCAGTGATGAACGCGAGGATTTGCGGAGCATCGCTGGGGGTCGCCGGGCGGATTTCGATCGTCATGGACGTGCCTTCGTCAAAAGTGGAAAACGCCATACTAAGTCGGCGCGCAACGCTCGTCACACTGGAAATTCAAAGCTGATCTATGGAGGATGTGGAGCCGCTGCCCCAACCGTTTTCACTTAACAGGACGTTTATGACGACTGATGCTTTCGCGCCGCTGCCAATCCTCGCCGCCAGGTTGCTGCCCCACGCACTGGAACCCTCGGAAGACGGCGCCCACGATCTGTCGCACTTGCAGCGGGTCTGGCACAACGTGCGCACTCTTCATGCCGAGGAAGGTGGCGATATTGAAGTGCTGCTGGCAGCGGTGCTTTTGCATGATTGCGTGTCGGTGGAGAAGAACTCGCCGTTGCGTTCGCAAGCATCGCGACTGGCCGCCGAGAAGGCCTCTGCAGTGTTGACCGACATGCACTGGCCCAGCGCAAAAATCAGCGCCGTTGTACACGCCATCGAGGCCCACAGCTTTTCTGCCAACATCACCCCAAGTTCCCTCGAAGCGAAAATCATGCAGGACGCCGACCGTCTCGATTCCCTTGGTATGCTCGGCGTTGCGCGCACCTTTTACATCGCCGGTCGCATGGGCAGCGCGCTGTATGACCCACAAGACCCGGAAGCGAATACGCGGGAATACGATGACAAGCGCTTTTGCCTCGATCATTTCCAGACCAAGCTGCTGCACTTGGCAGACGGCTTCCAGACCCTCACCGGTCAACGCCTGGCCCGCATCCGGCATGAACGTTTGAAAAATTTCATGGAGCTGTTCAAAGAAGAAATCGGCATCGGCTGAGTGCATTACTCCGCCCACCACTAACCCTGGAATCGATAACCTCAGACCTAACATCGACGCCTTGCATGATAGATAGATGACACTCTCCGTTATCGGGTCAAGGAAGCGCGTCATGTCTACTGCTCCACCTCAGGTCTCCAGCAAACTGTTCGGCCTGTTTTGCCTCGCCAGTTATTTGCTGTCGCTGTCCTATGGCTCGACGTTTTTGCTGTCGCTGTTGATCGGCTCGCGCGGCGGTAATGAACACGATGCCGGCAGTGTGATTTCGGCGGCGATGCTCAGTACGTTTGCGGCGGTGATCGTTTCCGGGCACTTGTCCGACTGGCTTGGCGCGGCGCGTTCGATTGCGCTGTTCGGCGTGCTGCTGGTGGCGGCCAGCCTGGGTTTTGCACTGACGCCGGGCTTCGGCCATCTGCTGCTGTTTTTCGGCTTGCTGCTGGGTTTGGGCTGGGGCGTTTTCTATACGCTCGGGCCGATCATCGTCGCGAGCCTTGTGACGCCTGCCCAGCGGGCCAGATATTTCGCGCTGCTGTCGGGCAGCATGATGACCGGGATCGGCAGCGGCCCGTTGCTGGGCCGCGCGGCCAGTGCGCTGGGCTATCCCGTAACGGCGGCGTTTTACCTCGCGGCGATGGCCAGCCTGATCGGCGTTTTACTGTTCTGGCGCCTGGATGCGCAGCTGAAAAAAGCGCCCTCGCCGACCGCTGCGGTCGCACGCATTTCCTGGCGCGCAACCCGGCAGATTTTGTCGTCCCGCGCAGTGTTCCCGATCCTCATGGTCGGCCTCGGCGGCTGTGTGTTCGGTGGTCTGTCGAGCTTCCAAACCAGCTACGCGGCGTCTCGTTCGCTGGATTACTCGCTGTTCTTTTTCGGCTTCATGGGCGCGGCGATCAGCAGTCGGATGGTGATTGCCGGATTCGTGGTCAAGCGCGATCCGTTCCGCGCGTCTTGCCTGTTGTCCGGGCTGATGATGGTTTCGATTGTGATGTTCGGTTTCGTGGTCGACAGCGGCTTGAGCTACGTGCTCGCGGCGATAATGCTCGGGGTCGGTTACGGGTTGACGTATTCGGTGATCAACGGCCTGGCCGCGAATGAAGCGCCGCACGGCACCACCGCGCAAGCGTTGCTGCTGTTCAGCCTGTCGTACTTCATTGGTGTGTTCGGCTTTCCGTTGCTGGCCGGGAAGATCATCGTCGAACACGGGATGGCGACACTGTTGCTCACCGTTCTCGCCGTGGCGCTGTTGAACTGGCTGATCACCGTGGGCCGCCTGATCTGGCGCCGCTACACGGTCAAAACGTTGCAAGAAGCCTGAACCGTTCGTCGTTCATCAGTATCCATGAACGTCGATGAAAACCGATCAAGCTTGGTGCGGCTGGGGTTGAGGTGGCGCGCAAGCTGGACGAGTAAACGTTTGAGGGCCCCTTCGCGGGCAAGCCTCGCTCCTACAGAAACTACGCGATCCCTGTAGGAGCGAGGCTTGCCCGCGAAGACGTCAGATCAGGCGCCGAACGTTTTACTGATCAACGCATCCACCTCGGCAGTCCCAGGCGAAGTCGCCGGCCCCCACCGAGTCACCGCCAGCGCCGCTGCCGCATTCGCCCGCCGCGCCGCTTCACCCACAGACAACCCTCGCGCCAACCCGGCCACAAACACCCCGGCATGGGCATCCCCGGCGCCGTTGCTGTCCACCGCCTCAACCTTGAAACCCGGCACGTGCTGACGCTCGCCATGCTGATGAATCCAGCACCCTTGCGGACCGTCGCGGACCACCATCAACACCTTCGACGGCAGATGATCGGCCAATCGATCCAGCGCCTCGGCAATGTCCGACGCCCCGGTAAACCGCAGCGCCTCGACGCTGTTGCTGGTCCACACATCGACGCGCGGCAACAACGCCTGCATCAACGGCGCATCGGGTGATTCCACCAGCGGGCCCGGATCGAACACAACGTTGACCGCACTCGGCAACGCCAACACCCAATCCACCAGCGCCTGAGCCTTGCCGACATGCAGCAGGCTGTAGCCGCTGACGTAGACATAGTCGCCCGCCTGCGCCGCTACGCTGTTCAAATCCTCTGCGGACACTTCACCTTCGGCACCGATGTAGGAAACAAAACTACGCTCGGCCGAGGCGTCCGTGATCGCCACGCACAACCCCGTGTCTCGTTCAGCACTGTGAGCAATGCCGATGCGAATGCCTTCAGCCTTCATCGCCTCACGCGCCAGGTCGCCGAAACGACCGTTGCCGTGACGGCCCAGGTAAACCACCGGCAAGCCATTACGCTGAGCGGCGGCCATCACATTGAACCCGCCACCCGCTTCGAAACTGGCGGATTGCGCCAGTACGTCGCCGCCGGGCTGAGGCAGTTTATCCACGGCCATGACCAGGTCGATGATGACCTGGCCGGTGTGCAACATTTTAGGCATGAGCATTCTCGAGCGACGCAGCGCGGCGATCCCTGGCCCCACCGAGTACAAAATAAATCCCGCCGGCGACCAGGAACGTCACGATCCAGCCAAGGCCGTTATGCCCCAGCCACGAGTCGGAAAGGAACCCACGGAACCAGACGGTTTGTTCGGTGGTGCCAATGGTGGTGAAGCTGAAACCCAGCACGATCGCCAGGGCCCACGCACCGAAAGCACGCCACTCGACGCCGCCGCGATACCAGTAGGCGCTGCTCGGGCTGACGTCCAGCAGGTCTTTGGGGCTGTAGTAATGACGATGAATCAGGTCAACGACGAAGATCCCGACCCACGCCGTGATCGGCACGGCCAGCAGCGAAATGAAGGTGATGAACGGGCCGTAGAAACTGTCGGCGATCAGCATGAAGTAAATCGAACCGGCGAAAATCGCGACGATGTCGACCACCACGGCGTAGACGCGCTTGACCTTCAGGCCGAGGGTCAGCGTGGTCAAGCCGGCGGAATACACCGACAGGTTGTTCGACAGCAGCAAGCCGCCGAACGCGGTGATCAGGTACGGCACGGCCATCCAGGTCGGCAGCATGTCGCGGATCGCGATGATCGGGTCAGTGGCCGACGCCAGGTCGTTGTTGCCCACCGACAGCAGGCCGCCGAGGGTGATCAGCAACACCAGCGGGATCCCGGCACCAAACGCGGCGGAAGCCACCAGACGTGCCGCCTTGACGCTGCGATGCTGATAACGCGACATGTCCGCGCCGGCGTTGGCCCAACCGATCCCGGTGCCGGCGGCCATGGTGCCGACGCCGATGATCATTGCGCTAAGCGGTGCAGGCGTGGCGTTGAACACGGCGCTCCAGTCGATGGTGGCGCAGAGGAAACCGCCGACCAGAATGTTCAGCGCGCCGAACACATAAGTCGCCCACTTCTGAATCACCAGCAACGTCGCGTGACCGAGGCCGGACACCGACAAGGTCAGCAGCACGAAAATCGCGATGAAGATCAGGGTCAGCACCGGTGCGCTTTTGGCTTCCACCGGCGAGCCGAACAGGATCGAGCAAAGCGACAGCAACACGAACGCGGCGGTGGTGGTGTTGACGGTTTCCCAACCCAGCCGCGACATCAGCGAAACCAGGGTCGGGCCGATGTTGCCACGTACGCCGAAGATCGCCCGCGACAGCGTCAAGCTCGGTGCGCGGCCACGGCGACCGGCGATGGAAATGATCCCGACGACGGCAAAAGAACCGGCAGCGCCAAGGATCGCGACGATGATCGCCTGCCAGATCGCCAACCCGCGAAACGCCACCAGCGTAGCGCCGAGCGGCAGGCCGAGGATGGAAATGTTAGCGGCGAACCAGACCCAGAACAGCTGCAGCGGATGCCCGTTGCATTCAGCTTCCGGCACCGGCTCGATGCCCCGGGTTTCCAGTTGCCCGGCGCTTTGCCCGGCGTTCGATGAACTCATGTGAAATGCTCCTGTTGCCTTTGTTGTGGTTATGGGCAATTGCGGAAGTCGACATAACATCCCGGCGATCCTGGCCGTAGTTGTGCGATCCATTGCGGGTTATCAAATTAAATCGGCGGCGCGGCCATCGCGAGCAGGCTCGCTCCCACAGGTATTGGGAACACCGCAGATCACTGTGGGAGCGAGCCTGCTCGCGATGGCGTCAGCCCAGTCAACGCAAAGCCAACAGACCCTGCACCAACGGTTCCAGCTCCAACGAGTTAACGGCTTTGACCTTGTCGATCATCGCCACCGGCCAACTCTCAAGCCCCAGACAGGCCCCGAGCATGGCCCCCAGAATCGCCGCGATGGTGTCGGTGTCGCCCCCCAGACCTGCGGCCATGCACAGCGCGTCGAAGGCATTTATTTCACCGATGGCCACTTGCTGCGCCAAGGCAAACGAAACCACCACCGACTCCTGCGAAGCCACCGACGTGCCAATCACGTCGTACATCAAATCCGCCAGCATCGCCTTGTCGCTGTCGACGCTGATCGTCCGCGCCCAACTGATGCGCGAGGCAATGCGTCCGCCCGCGACCCAGTGGCCGTGGCTTTCCGCTTGCTGGGCGATTTGCTGGCCGAGGTTCAATGCCTCGCCAAGGTCCATGCCGTTGATGCCGGCCGAGACCACCGCCGCCACCGCCGCCGCGCTGGAGATGCCCAGCGTGGTGTTGTGGGTGACCTGGCAGGCCTGCACCACGGCGTTGATGAAACGCTCGGGATCGCGGACATCCGCCGAAATGCCGACGGGCGTGATGCGCATCGCCGCGCCGTTGGTGGTGCCGTAGCGCCCCGCTTCTTCCGGCGAATGGCCGGCGAGGATCATCTCGATCGCCCGTTTGGTCGACGGCCCGAGCAAATCCTGCGAGCCCTTGGCCTGCATCGCGGCTTCCCATTCGATCAGCCGTTGCGCCAGTACCGACGGCTCGATCCTGCCCTTGCCGTCGATCAACAACTGACCGACCAGAATGGCCTGTTCGGTATCGTCGGTGATCGAGCCTTTAGGCATGTTGGCCGCAATCGGCTGATTGGGGCCGGCGTCTTGCAGATCGGTGATTTCACCGAAACGCGCCTTGATGACGGCGCGGCTCAGCGATTGCGTCGGCATGCCCAGCGCATCGCCCAGGGCCAATCCGTAAAACGCGCCCAGTGCACGATTGAGCGCGGTCATTGTGGGTTTCCAAATTGCAGGTGCAGGCGAAAGTGCACGGGATCGAGCAGGCTTTCAACCTGCTCCATGAAGCGGTTCTGCCGGTCGTAGGTGGTGCGCAAGGCTTTGAGGAACACCGTGCCGACCGGACGACCGAGCAGCTCGGCGTCTTCGGCGCTCAAGGGTTCGGCGCCGATCCATTGATCGCCGCGCTCGCCGATGTAGCCGTACGCGGCCAGGGTGATGGTCAGGGAATTGTCGATCAGGCCGACACGCGGCAGGCTTTCCAGGCCTCCGGTGGCGGGCATCAATGAGCGTTCGAGGGAAACCAGCTTGCCGTCAGTGGAACGACGGCGGCGGTCGAGGGTGATGAATTGGTCAGTGCCGAAACGCGGCAGCAGGTCGGGGCGAGTCACCGCCTCGAGCCGCAGCACTTCGGTATTGATCAGCGCCCCGCTGTCGGCCAGCGCCTGCGCCCAACCGCTGCGCTGATCGAGCACCACCCCGTCGAACGTGACGATGGAACCGACACCACTTTGCGTCGCGATGTAGTTGCGCCGTTTCAATTCGGCCAGGGCTTCACGCAGCGTACCTCGGCTGACTTTGAATTCTTGAGCCAACTGATGCTCGCCCGGCAACTGAAAGCCGTCCTCCATGAGGCCGCTTTCAATGCGCCGGATGAGCTCGTCGACCACCCGTTGTTTCTTGTCAAATCGTACCTGTCTAATCATGTACAAATTGATACCCGAAACGACTTGTAACAGGCAAGACATATTTAGGGGGAGTGACGGAAGGATGCAGTCGCGAGGTGAATCAGTCAGACCGCCTTCGCGGGCAAGCCTCGCTCCTACAGGTTATATGTCAGTCGCGTAATCCATGCACGACACATAACCTGTAGGAGCGAGGCTTGCCCGCGAAGGGGCCAGCACAGACAACAAAAATCTCAGCGTTGTTTCAGACGGTCGATAACCACAGCCAGCAGCAAAATCGAACCACGAATCACGTACTGATAAAACGTATCGATGTTCTTCAGGTTCATCGCATTCTCGATGATCGCCAGAATCAACACCCCGGCAATCACATGCCGGATCATGCCGATCCCGCCACTGAGCGAAACCCCGCCAAGCACACACGCCGAGATCACCGTCAGCTCGAAACCCTGGCCGATCATCGGCTGGCCGGAAGTCATCCGCGACGCCAGAATCACCCCGGCCAACGCCCCGATCACACCGTGCACGGCGAAGATGATGATCTTGGTCCGGTCAACGTTGACCCCGGCCAGCAGCGCCGCTTCCTGGTTGCCGCCGATGGCCATGGTGTTGCGCCCGTAGGTGGTGTAATTCAGCAACCAGCCGAAAAACAGGAAGCAGGCAATGGTGATCAGGATCGGCACCGGCACGCCAAACAACTGGCCGTTACCGAAGACGAAGAACGACTCCTGCGACACGCCCACCGCTTTGCCATTGGCAAAAATGTAGGCCAGACCGCGAACGATCTGCATGGTCGCCAACGTAGTGATCAATGCATTGACCCGCAGCTTGGCGATCACGATCCCGTTGATCAGCCCGACGATCAAGCCCATGAACAGCGCCGCCACCACACCGAGAAAAACGCTGTCGGTGTCACGCATCACCACCGCCGCGACCACGCCGGCACAGGCAATCACCGAGCCCACCGACAAGTCGAAATGCCCCGACGCCAGGCAATACAACATGGTGCATGCGGCAATCCCGGTGGTGGAAATCGCCAGGCCCAGGCCGCGCATGTTCAGCGGCGAAAGGAAGTTGTCGATCAGCAAGGTGCAGAGCACAAAGATCCCGACGGCCGCGAGCAGCATCACCCAGTCATCGAGAAAGCGCCGCAGGTCCAGAGGTTTGCGCTGGGTGGGCAGAGCGTTGTTTTGGGTTGTCATCATAGTCACCTCTCAGTTCGCCACGCCGTCAGCACGGTGGCGCGGCAAAGCCAGTTGCAGCAGGTTGGATTCGTTGGCCTCGTCACGGGACAGTTCGCCGCGCATCGCGCCTTCGCAGAGCACCAGGATGCGGTCGGAAATACCCATCACTTCCATCAGGTCGCTGGACACCACGATCACCGCGATGCCGCTTTCAGCCAGGTTATGGATGATCTGGTAAATCTCGGCCTTGGCGCCGATGTCGATGCCGCGAGTCGGTTCATCCAGAAGCAGCACTTTCATCGGCATCGACAGCCAGCGGCCGAGAATCGCCTTCTGCTGATTGCCGCCGGACAGGTACATGATTTTCTGCGCCGCGCTGGGCGTCTTCACTTTCAGCGCCTTGATCTGCTTGTCGGCGTTGTCCTTCTCCCACAGGCCGCGCAACAGGCAACCGAAAGTGGAATGGGCGCCGCGCGCGCTGATGTTGATGTTCTCGGCAACGCTGGAGAGCGGCATGATGCCCTCCTTCTTGCGGTCCTCGGGACACAGCAGAATCCCGGCGGCAATCGCATCGCGGGGTGAACGCAGTTTCAGTTCATGCCCGCGCAATTCCAGGCGCCCGGCGGTGTTGCGTTCAAGGCCGCTGAGCATGCGGAACAGCTCGGTTCGCCCAGCTCCCACCAGGCCGAACAGCCCGAGAATTTCGCCTTTGTGCGCATCGAAACTCACCGGCTCACGCAAGCCCGGCCCGAGCAGACCGTCGACCCTCAACGCCACCGCGCCACGCTTGCGCGGGCGGTAATCGTAGATGTCCTGAATGTCGCGCCCGACCATGCACGTGACCAATTGATCGTGGGTCAGCTCGCTCATGTCCTCGAAGGTGCGCACGTAGCGGCCGTCTTTGAACACCGTCACCGCGTTGCAGATGCGGAACACTTCTTCCATGCGATGGGAGACGTAAAGCACCACTTTGCCTTCGTCGCGCAGGCGCCCGATGATCGCCATCAAGCGATCGATCTCCCGCGCCGAGAGGCTACTGGTCGGTTCGTCGAACGCGATCACATGCGCGCCACGGGACAATGCCTTGGCGATTTCCACCAGTTGCCGTTGACCGAGGGACAAGCGCCCGACCTTCTCCTGCGGATCGATTTCATCGGCCAGGCCCTTGAGGCAGGCCAGCGCTTGTTGTCGCAGTGCGTTGCGATTGATCAGGCCGAAACTGGCAGGCAAATGACCGAGGAACAGGTTTTCCGCCACGGTCATTTCCGGCACCAGGTGCAATTCCTGATGGATCACCGCCACCTTGTTGCCGATGCTGTCGGCGGTGGATTTGAAGACCATCGTTCGCTCGCCGATCTGCAGGTCGCCGCTGTTCGGCGTGTAGGCGCCGCCGAGGATTTTCAGCAGGGTCGATTTGCCGGCGCCGTTCTCGCCCATCAAGGCATGAACCTGACCCGGATGGGCAACGAAGCTGATGCCGTCCAGTGCCTTTACCCCGGGAAAGGTCTTGCCGATCCCGTTGAAGCGCAGGCTGCCGCCAACGCTGTCGTGTTGTGTCTGTACTTGCGCGTGCATAAAACACCTCATCACACAGATCAGGCAGCCCTGTCGCCAGGGCCGCCGATGAAATCAACCGCACCTCAGTTCCAGAGGCCGATTTTTTCCAGTTCCTGCTTGAAGTTGTCGCGCGTGATCAGGGTCACGTCGTCCATGGCGGTGTACTTCGCCGGCTCTTTGCCGGTGGTGACCCACTCGAACATCATGCTGGCGGTGTTGTAACCCTCGATGTGCGGGCTTGGCAGCATCGAGCCGAAGAAGCCGCTGTTGGGCTTTTTCAGTTCGCCGATGGCGTCGGTGCCGTTGATGCCGATGCCGATCACGTTGGCCGCAGCAAAACCGGCGCTCTCGGTGGCGCGTACGCCGCCCAGCACGGTGTTGTCGTTCATGCCGCCGATGATCAGGTTCTTCGCCGCGCCCGGCAGTTTCACCAGCGCCGAGTTGGTGGCGTCCATGCTGCCCGGCACGTCGAGGGTTTTCAGGGCCGAGAACAGGATGTGGTCTTTTGGCATGCCGGCGTCTTCCAGCGCTTTGACTGAACCGTCGGTGCGCTTCTTGCCGGTGTCGAGTTCGTTGT
Organism: Pseudomonas sp. BF-B-15; assembly: GCF_019946675.1. NCBI lineage: Bacteria > Pseudomonadati > Pseudomonadota > Gammaproteobacteria > Pseudomonadales > Pseudomonadaceae > Pseudomonas > Pseudomonas sp. BF-B-15. The sequence goes on along the minus strand of NZ_JAGYFZ010000028.1, from coordinate 37,067 downwards.
AGGTGTTGATGACCGCGTAGGTGTCTTTCCAGTCCCAGTTGCGTTTTTTCGCTTCGGCGGCCATCGCCGCGCCCTGCTTCTGGCCGACTTCGAACGCCGCCATGCCGAGGTAGGGAACGTCTTCCATGAACTTGCCGCTGGCATCGACGAAGCGGTCATCCACGGCAATCACTTTCAAACCGTTGAGTTTGGCTTTGGCCATGATCGCCGGGCCGAGGGACACGTCCGGCGGGCAAATCACGAAACCCTTGGCGCCGTTGGCAGCCAGGCTGTCGATGGCGGACAGGGTTTTCTCGCCGTCCGGCACGGCGATCTTGATGACCTTGAAGCCTTTCTCTTTACCGGCCTTTTCGGCGAAGGCCCATTCGGTCTGGAACCAGGGCTCTTCCGCCTGCTTGACCAGAAAACCGATCTTCACTTCCTCGGCCGCCAGCAAGCTGCTGCTGAGGCTGACCGCGGTGACCGCCAAAGCGGCACAGCACAGGGAACGGATCCCACGACGACGATTCATAAGCTGACTCCTTGTTATTTTTTTTGAGCGTTATTTTTCAAAGCCGGTGTAAACGTTGTAGCAAATAGTCATATCGTATGATGATTGGATTTCAGACGTAATTCCGCGCCTGAAACCCCGGTTATTCAGTCGTGGTACATCACCGAGCGCCCACCATCGATGGTGATGCACGAGGCGTTGATGAACGGCGCTTCATCGCTGGCCAGGAAGACTGCCGTCATCGCCACTTCAATCGGCTGGCCAATGCGCCGCGGCGGATGCAGATCGAAAGCGCGCTGACGTTCGGCCTGCGGGTCGGCAAAACCGTTCCAGTAATCGACGTTCAGTTGGGTTTCGATGTAGCCCGGTGCAATGGCGTTGACGCGAATGCCTTTCGGCGCGTATTCGATGCCCAGTGCGCGGGTCAGGCCGAGCAAACCGTGCTTGGCCACCGGGTACGGGAAGCAGCCGGGAATGATGTGCGTGGAATGGGTCGAGGCGATGTTGATGATGCTGCCGATGCCCTGCTCGATCATCTGCGGCAGCACCGCCTTGCAGCCGAACCAGGCGCCATCGAGGTCGATGGCAAAGCAGCGACGCCAGTCTTCTTCGGTCATTTCCAACGGATCGCGGAACACATTGACGCCGGCGCAGTTGACCAGCACGTCGATGCGACCGTGCAACTCGACGGCCCTTTTTGCCATCGCGTGCAGGTCTTGTTGATTGGATACGTCAACCTTGATCGCCTGAACATCGAAGCCTTGGGCGCGCCAATGCGCTGCGACGCTTTCGACTTTCTCGCCCTGGATGTCGCTGATGATCAGCCTGGCTTGCTGGCAAGCGAAGGCCGCAACAATCGCCTCGCCGATGCCCTGAGCGGCGCCGGTCAGCAGCACGACCTTGTTTTTCAGGCGCTCGCCCTTCGGCGGCTCGGGCACTGGAGGCAGGGAGAGCGCTTCAGCCATGGATCAGCGCTCCCTTTCGCGGGCACGACAAAAACCGGGCATCTGTCGATGTCCGGCCAAAAAACGTGTTGGAAAATCGCTGCATCACTTCACCTGTTTTGTTTTTTTAAGTGTGAGTGCGTGTAACTGATTGGAGCCGACTATAAACCCGACCGCCAAATAATCTCAATATATAATTTTACATCCCATATTTTGGGATTTAATCAGCAAATCTCGTACAGGCCTTTCCTGGTATATCGACCCGGATCGACAACACCGCGCCGTCCAGCGGATGGTTGAGCGGGCTCGCAGCGCTGGTGATGTAGAGGGTTTTCAGGTCGGCGCCGCCGAAGACACAACTGGTCGGGCGACTGACTGGCAATTCGATGATGCGATCGACATACCCATCCGGTGTCAGCCGGATCAGGCAGCTGCCGTCCCAGCGCGCGTTCCAGATATAACCTCTGGCATCCATCGCCGAGCCGTCGGGGCCGCCACGTTGATGCGGGCCGAACCAGACCAGCGCAGGATCGAGGCCGCCGTCGGTGCGGATGAAATGCTGGTAGAGCGTGCCATCCAGGCTGTCGGCGAAGTAAAGCGTGGTGGCGTCATCGCTCCACAACAACGTGTTGGGAATGCCCAAACCGCGCAGCAGCGGCGTGACCCGGGCATCCCGGTCGATACGAAACAAGCCGCCGGAACGCCGCACAACGGGCAGGTCTTCGCCATTTTCGCCGATGTTGTTTTGCATGGTGCCGAGCCAGAGTCGCCCCTGGGCATCGCAACGGGCTTCGTTGCCGCGATTGCCCGGCTGCGGGTCCGCGACGCAGAACAAGGTCAGCCGTGGCTCAAGGCCTGGTGAATCCAGATCGAGCCGATACACGCCACTGCTCAACGTCACCAGCGCATCGCCGCTTTCGCAGGGAATGAAAGCCGACACGTGCTCGGGCATCTGCCAGATCTGCACGTTGGCACCGATCAGGCGCAGTACCTGTTTGCCGGCGATATCCACCCAATAGAGGGCTTGCGTCGGCGCATCCCAGAACGGGCCTTCGCCGAGGCGTGCCCGGTGTCCGGTGACTGCGGTCCATTCCATGAAACCTCCTGCGTTGTTCTTGTTTTATGTGGGAGCGAGCCTGCTCGCGATGGACGTCAACGGTAACGCGTGTCCGCTGCATAAACGCGCTGCCTTGAAGTTTTTCGCGAGCAGGCTCGCTCCTACAGGGTTCTATGTTTTTAGCCGGCTTTTTTGTCGGCCATGACTTTTGGGTAGTAGCGTTTGATGGCCAGGTCGGCGTTGTCGATCAGCGTCATGCAAGCCCACACACCGCGCGCCGCGTCGCGGGCGGCGATGGCGTCGGCCATGTCCTTGTGAATCGGCAGCGTGCGGCGCAGTTCGTCCGGATCGGCGGCGGAAACTTCAAAAGACACCGCCAGCAACGCGCCGAGGGCCGGGACCATTTGTTCGATGAATTGATTGTGGCTGGCCGCGAGGATGCACTCGTGGAAGAACTGGTCGGCGCGGTTGTAATCGATGCCGCTGTGCACCGCCCGCTCCAGCGCGTTATAGGCCTGAAGCACCGCCTGCACCTGCTCGACGGTCGCTCGCTCGCAGGCCCAGCGCACGGCCATCGGCTCGATGGTGCGGCGTAAATCGAGGAGGTCGTCGACGAAGTTTTCCGGCAGGCCGCTGCGGGACAGCCAGCCGACGACTTGCGGATCGAAGAGGTTCCAGCGCCGCACCGGCAATACCCGCGTGCCGACCTTCGGCCCGACTTCGAGCATGCCTTTGGCGACCAGGGTTTTGATGGCTTCGCGGATGACAGTGCGACTGACGCCGAGCTGCTCGCCCAGGTCGGCCTCAACCTTGAGGGTGTCGCCGGGTTTTACCTGGCCCGCCGCAATCCAGCAACCCAGCCAATCGACCGTCGATGCGTGAAAACTGCTGGACATGGGCACCTCGATGCAGGGACGGCACAATGCCGTTCGCGATGGTTGCCCACGCTAATCATCATACGATTGGGTGTCAATTTGATTTTGAAGCTGAGTAGCGAGATCGCGTTATCGTTCCTCGCGGGCAAGCCTCGCTCCTACAGGTGCCGGCGAACTCTGTAGGAGCGAGGCTTGCCCGCGAAGGCGTCAGCACTGACGACTCAAGGCTCGAGACCGATGGGGAAGAAGATGCCGCCACTCCATACGCCCAGCCAACGCTGCCCATCGATTTCACGAGTCACCGCCAGCTCCACCAATTGGTAAAACACATTGCGATGAATCAGCGCTTCGAGATTGGTGCGCACATGCACGTAAGGCGCAGGCTCTTGTGTCACCGGGTCAATCACCACGCGGATCGCATGGTCGGCACCGGCCTCGGCGGTTTCATCCACATGGGTGGTGAAGCGCAAGACCTGGGCTTCACCCTCGCCTTCAACATCCACGGCAATCGCCACGAACGGAGCATCGTCAACCTTGATGCCGACTTTCTCGACCGGGGTGATGAGGAAATAATCATCGCCGTCGCGGCGAATGATGGTGGAGAACAGTTTGACCATCGGCTTGCGCCCGATCGGCGTGCCCAGGTAATACCAGGTGCCGTCGCGGGCGATGCGCATGTCGATGTCGCCGCAGAAGTCGGGGTTCCACAAGTGGACCGGTGGCAAGCCTTGGGTCTTGGGGATTTGCCCCAACAGGTCGTTGGCTTTTTGCGGGCCACTCATGGCGTTCTCCTTGGAATTACTGGTCGCTGAACCCCAGCAGGCTGCGCGCGTATTGCCGCAGCGGCGGGCCCATCAGGTCTTCAGGTTTTTTGTCGTAGAACGTCAGTAAACCGCCACGACTCTTGATACGTGCAGTATCAATCAAATACTGGGTGCTGGTCTCGATCAACATGATCTGAATCACGCCAGAGTCGATACCGAGACGATCCACGGCTTCCTGATCGAGCCATTCGTCCGTGTTGCCAATACGGTCGTCAGTCTTGGCGAAACGGGTGTAGAGCAGGTAATGCGCACCGACCGCACGGGCTTCGCCCATGGCCTGGTCGAGGCCTTCCGGCGTGCGTGCACGACGGACCATCGGGAAGTATTCGATAAAACCGTCGAAGGCGACTTCGGCGATCACGTTAGGTCGCGGGTAGACCGCACTGCCCGGCGGCACAAAGGCGCCTTGGGCGATATAGACGAACGAATCCGGCTGAATGCGCAGGTTGTGCACGCGGCGGCTGTCGCTGTGGTCAAGCAGCCCCACGTCGCTCATGTGGTAGCGAGCTTCTTCAGCCATATCGCTGACATTCATGCAGCCACCAAGCGCCAAAACGGCCAGCAGCAAAACCAGGCTACGCATCCTACCCTCCAGAGGCCGGTGACGGAAAACCGGCGAATGGCCATGGGATGCAGCTTCCGCGCCAGCTCCAGGAGCATTAGCGCCCGACAGATTGCATTCGCGGGCAAGCCTCGCTCCTACAGGTTGTACACACCCCTTGTAGGAGCGAGGCTTGCCCGCGAAGAGGCCGGTTCAGCCGCCGATAATCTTCATGACGGTCGCACCACCGGAAAACGCCACTTCCTGCTTGTCACCCAAGGCCTTCACCAAGAGTCGCTGCAACGCCGGCAATGCCTGATGGCGCGGTTTGTCCAGCAGATCGCCGACATAGTGACGGTTGCTCGACGACAGGCAGCCATGCAGCCACCCGGTTGAAGACAGGCGCAGCCGCGAACAGGTTCGACAGAACGGAACACTTTCGTTGGCGATTACCCCGAAATAGCCCTGCCCCGGAATTTCATAGCGCACCGCAGTGGCGTCAACCGGCGCATCGGCCTGGAGATACTCATAGCGATCACCGATCAGGCTCAGCAGCTGTTGCAGGCTGACGAATTGTTGCAGGAATGCGTTGTTGTCGTTGGCCAGGTGGCCCATGCGCATCAGTTCGATGAAGCGCAACTCGTAACCGCGTTCCAGGCAATAATCGAGCAGCGGCATGACTTGATCGAGGTTCTGCCCGCGCAGCGGCACCATGTTGACCTTGATCTTCATGCCGGCAGCGCTGGCCTGGTCCATGCCATCGAGCACAGTCGCCAGATCGCCGCCGCGAGCAATGCTGCGGAATGCGCCGGCATCCAGGGTATCGAGGGAAACATTGATGCGACGAATGCCGGCATCGACCAGCAGGGGCAGTTTTTTCGCCAGCAATTGACCATTGGTGGTCAGGCTGATGTCTTGCAGGCCCATCTGCCCGACGGCGGTCATGAAGGCTTCGAGTTTGGGGCTGACCAACGGCTCACCGCCGGTGATGCGCAGTCGTTCGATCCCCGCCGCCTCGATCAAGTAGGCAACGCCGCGTGCCATGGCTTCGGCCGACAGTTCATCCTGCGCAGCGACCAGCCGCTTGCCGTTAGGCACGCAATAGGTACAGGCGTAATTGCAGGCGGAGGTCAGGCTGATTCGCAGATTACGGAAACGCCTGCCTTGACGGTCAACGATCATGGTCACTCCGGCACAAGGAATTCGGACGACGTAAAACTTGACTCACAAATCAAGTTTTAGCAAGTCCCATGCCTGAGTATATTACTGAGGTACTGCGCCATATAGCGAAATCATGGCGCAATAAGGCAACTGAATGACTCAGCTACTCGGCGTGTCGGTGTCGCGCTTGCGCTTGTTGCCCATGCGCACGCCGATGTCCATCAGGAACTGGAAGAAGCCTTCCTGATCTTCCAGCACATTGCTCCAGAACGGCGAGTGATACAGCGCCACGGCGCCGTGCACCAGCGCCCAGGATGCGCAGTAATGGAAGTAAGGCGGCACGTCTTCGAGCTTGCCTTCGCTGATCCGGCCCTTGATCAGCAGGGTCAGGCGTTCGAAGTTCGAGGCGCGAATCTTGTGCAGCTCCTCGATCATCTCCGGCACCTGATTGCCCTTGACCACCTTTTCTTCCAGGCGATCGAACAAGCGGTAACGTTGCGGATCGCGCATGCGGAATTCGAAGTAGGCCCGGGACAGCGCTTCCTTGTCCTTGTCGACATCGGCCGAATGCAACAGCTCGTTCAAATCGCGCTCGTAATCGAGCATCAGGCGCAGGTAGATCTCCGCCTTGGATTTGAAGTGCTTGTAGATTGTGCCTTTGCCGATACCGACGGCATCAGCAATCATCTCGACGGTGACACTGTCTTCACCTTGGTCGAGGAACAGCTTGAGCGCGGTATCGAGAATTTCTTGCTCACGGCGACGAAATTCACGGACCTTACGAGGTTCTTTATGCATAAGAAAAGGTCTGTCGGGGTCAAAATTCGAAGCCGCGTATTATGCCTAACTTGCGGCAAAATGCACGGATCATCCTTCCATATCTGTGTTTCTAGATGAATTCTGTCAGCACCAGCTTTTAATGAGAACTCTTCCGAAGCGCCTGTATTCCAAAATTGTTTAAAAACCTGGGCCGGTAAACTGGACTCAGCGCAATACTGATCAATACTTCAACTGTCGGCGGGGCATCTCCCCCAAGTGCCGCGTCGATATTGGTACCAACGGACCGCGTACCATTGTTTTACTCCTAATGGTCTTAACCCGGATTCACCCCCCAGAACCCGGGTTTTTTTTGCCTGCGATTTAACCTTTCACATGCGCCAGCGGGAACAGTCGCTTGAAGTTCTCGGTCGTCTGCGCGGCAAATCGCTCGTAGGATTCACCGCGTAGCATTGCCAGAAACTCTGCCACTTCCCGCACATATTGCGGCAGGTTCGGCTTGCCGCGATAAGGGATCGGCGCCAGGTACGGCGAGTCGGTTTCCACCAGCAATCGGTCGGCAGGCACTTTACTGGCCACGTCACGCAGCGCATCGGCGTTGCGGAAAGTGACGATGCCAGACAAGGAAATGTAATAACCCATGTCCAGCGCCGCTTTGGCCATGTCCCAATCTTCGGTAAAGCAATGCAAAACGCCGGCCTGGGGCAACGCGGCCTCGCGCAGCAGGTTCAGCGTGTCCGCCCGGGCACCGCGTGTGTGAATGATCACCGGTTTGCCGGTCTGCTGCGCAGCTTGCAGGTGCAGGCGAAACGACTCCTGCTGCAACTCCGCCGCTTCAGGTTCGTAGTGATAATCCAGGCCGGTTTCACCAATCGCGACCACACGCGGGTGATTGAGCTCCTGCAGCAGCCAATCCAGCGCTGGCGCAGCGCCCGGTTGCACGTCCAGCGGGTGCACGCCGACCGAACAGTCGACATCGTCATAACGTTCGGCCAGGGCTTTGACGTCGGCGGCGTTGTCGACGCTGACGCCGATACACAGAAAGTGCCCTACCCCGCGCTGGCGGGCCGCGTCGAGTGCGGCATCCAGCGAGCCGTCATGGGCGGCGAGGTCAAGGCGATCAAGGTGACAATGGGAATCTACGAGCATAAAAAGGGCTGCAACTTACATCGTATGAGTGGGACGGTCGGACTTCAGGGCTCCGGCCAGGTGGGTTTCGATTCGACTGCGCGCGGTGTCGTCACCGTCGTTGAACTGCACGCCGACGCCAGCGGCCCGGTTGCCTTGCGCGCCTTTGGGGGTGATCCAGGCAACCTTGCCGGCGACCGGAATTTTCTCCGGCTCGTCCATCAGGTTCAGCAGCATGAATACCTCATCGCCCAACTTGTAGCTCTTGTTGGTCGGGATAAACAGGCCACCGTTCTTGATGAAGGGCATGTAGGCCGCGTAGAGCACGGAGCTGTCCTTGATGGTCAGGGACAAAATGCCGTTGCGCGGCCCCGGATTGACAGCTTCATTCATGCTGACCTCCACTGCTGATGTTCAGAGGATAGGCCCAGTCGGTCACTTCTGGGTAGGCAATGACGCCCATTGCACCAGCAGCGCTTCAAGCAACAGCACCCGATTGAGGTTGGCCTTGCTCATGACTTTCTGACGCTGGGCGAGGATCCAGTCCTGAATGTTCAGGACTTTGTCCTGAGCGCTTTTCTGCGCCAGGTATTGAATCACCTTGCGCATATCGGCCAATCCCAGCCCGTCTTCATCCTGAGTCAGCTGATACCGCAGGATCAGGCTCGACCAGTCGCAGAACCAGTCAAACAGCAATAACAGCGGAATCGCGTTCCAGCCTTCGGCCAGTTGCGTCGGCGATTGCTGCTGCTTGAGCAACTTCTTCACACCGTCGACCACCAACGCCCGCTGCTCGCGCACGCCCTGGGCCTGCAAATTCACCGCCGCCAGCGGTGAGCCGGCGGCGAGAGTCAGCAGTTCGACGCGCTCTTCTTCCGAGCTGTCCGGTAACGCCTTGGCCAGCCACTCAAGACTCATGGCCTCGCTTGGCAGTGGACAGGCTTGCTGCACGCAGCGGCTTTTGATGGTGGGCAACAGTCGACTGGTCTGGTGACTGACCAGTAACAGCACCGTGTCGCCGGACGGCTCTTCAAGGCTTTTGAGCAAGGCGTTGGCGGCGTTGATGTTCATCGACTCGACCGGCTCGATCAACACCACTTTGCGCCCGCCCATCTGCGCAGTCTGGACCACGAAGCTGACCAGTTCGCGGACCTGATCGACCTTGATCGCCTTGTCGGCTTCTTCCGGCTCGAGGATGTAGTTGTCAGGGTGGCTGCCGGCTTTGAGCAGCAGGCAGGATTTGCATTCACCGCAAGCGTCCTGCGCGGTCGGACGCTGACACAGCAGGCTGGCCATCAGGCGCTCGGCCAGCGCTCGCTTGCCGATCCCGGCCGGGCCGTGCAGCAGATAGGCGTGCGCATGTTGTTTGCGACCTGCCAACTGCTGCCAGAGGCTGTCCTGCCACGGATAGGCTTCAGCCACGGGTCAACTCCAGCAGACGCGGCAACAAGGCGTCCAGCGACTGTTGAACCTGCGCCAGCGGCTGGGCGGCGTCGACCAGCACATACCGCGCCGGGTCGGCTTTAGCGCGTTTGAGGAACGCACTGCGCACCGCATCGAAAAACGTCCGGCCTTCGAGTTCGAAGCGATCCAGGCGACCGCGAGCGCTGGCGCGGGCCAGACCCACTTCCACGGGCAAATCGAAAATCAGCGTCAGGTCCGGGCGCAACTCGCCCTGAACGAAGCTTTCCAGCGTAGCGATGCGTTCCAGCGACAAACCGCGACCGCCGCCCTGATAGGCGTAGGTCGAGTCAGTAAAGCGATCGCACAACACCACCGCGCCACGGGCCAGCGCCGGGCGGATCACGCCGGCCAGATGCTGGGCGCGCGCGGCAAACACCAGCAACAGCTCGGTGTCGGGGTCCATGGCCTCCTCGACTGGCGCCAACAGCACCTCGCGGATCTTCTCGGCCAAAGGCGTGCCGCCCGGCTCGCGGGTCAGCACCACTTCGATACCGGCGGCGCGCAGGCGCTCGGCGAGGTATTCGCGATTGGTACTCTTGCCGGCGCCTTCGGGGCCTTCCAGGGTAATAAACAAGCCAGTCACAGGCAGTCCTTAGTCAGAATCATTGCGGGCTTTGCGGCGCGGTTGCATCCGATTCGGGCGCGGGTGCAGCAGCGGGCTCTTTAGCAGGTTCTTGAATCGTTTCTTGAGCCGGCTCTGGCGGCGTCACTGGTGCCAACGCCTCCGGGGCCGGGTCAGGCGAAGCCGCCGGGATCGGAGCCTGCTCATTCGTCGCCTCTGGCGCGGTGACCGGCGCCGGGCTGGAGCGGTAATCGGCGCGACGCTTGAGCTGAAATTCACGCACCGCGCTGTTGTGAGCATCCAGATCATCGGAGAACACGTGGCTGCCATCGCCGCGCGCGACAAAATACAGACTGTTGCCGGCCACCGGGTTGAGTGCCGCATGGATCGCTTCGCGACCGACCATCGCGATCGGCGTCGGCGGCAGGCCAGAGATCACGTAGGTATTGTAAGGGGTCGCTTCCTTGAGATGGGCGCGGGTCAACTTGCCGTTGTAGCGATCACCGAGGCCGTAAATCACGGTCGGATCGGTCTGCAACAGCATGCCCATTTCCATGCGCCGCACGAACACGCCAGCGATCTGCCCACGCTCTTGCGGTACGCCGGTTTCCTTTTCCACCAGCGAAGCCATGATCAGCGCCTGGTAGGGTTCGGTGTACGGCACGTCAGCCGCGCGCTGCCCCCACTCCTTGGCCAGGACTTCGTCGAGGCGGTCGTAGGCTTTTTTCAGCAGCTCGACGTCCGTCATGCCACGCACGAAACGGTAGGTGTCCGGGAAGAATCGCCCTTCCGGGAAGATCCCGGCGTGACCGAGCTTGTCCATCACTTCGCTATCACTCAAGCCGTTCAGCGTCTGCTCAAGTTTTTCATCCTTGGCCAGCGCAGCACGCACTTGATGGAAATTCCAGCCTTCGACCAGCGTCAGGCTGTACTGCACCATTTCCCCGCGTTTCCACAGGTCGATCAGGTTTTCTACCGTCATGCCGGGCTGCATGCGGTACTCACCTTTGTGCAACGGTTGCCCGGCCAGGTTGAAGCGCCAGTACACACGCAACCAGAAAGCGTCCTTGATGACGCCATCGGCTTCGAGTCGATAGAAAGTGCGGGTGGGTGTCGTGCCTTTGGGCACTTCCAGGAGTTGTTCCTGGGTAATGTTCAGCGGCTGTTCCAGCGCCGAATGAATCTTCCAGGCCGAAGCGCCCAGACACAGCCCTGCCAGAACCAGTCCGGTTTCCAGCAGCAGCAAGAATTTACGTCTCACGTATCAAGCATCCAGTAGCGCGCGGGCAATGGTTTGGAGTTTACGGGTGAGCGGCCCAACCGGCCAGCTCAGAGCTGCATAGGCGCGCACCGGCCAAACGCCATACACGCTGTTGCAGATAAAGACCTCATCAGCCCATTGCAGCTGTTCGAGGGTGATGTCGGTGATTTGCGTGGGAATCCCCAAGGACTCGGCTTGAAACAATAATTCGGCGCGCATCACGCCAGCCACACCACAGCGCTTGAGATCGGCAGTGATCAACACACCATCGCGGACCAGGAACAGATTACTGAACACACCCTCAATCACCCGCCCGGCCTGATCGAGCATCAAGCCTTCGGCATGCTCGGTGTCTTGCCATTCGGACCGGGCGATGACTTGCTCAAGACGGTTCAGGTGTTTGAGCCCGGCGAGCAAGGGTTGTCTGGACAGTCGTGTGGCGCAAGGAAACAGGCGAACGCCCTGCTCCGCATGTACGACAGGGTAAGCGGCAGGCGGGTTGCCCTGAAGAATGCGTCGGGCCTGGGCCGCAGGGTCAGGCGCATAACCGCGCAGGCTGTCGCCGCGGGTGAGGATGAGTTTGAGCACGCCCTCGCCCAGTGCTGCGGCGTAGGCCAGCAGCTCGCTGCGGATCAGCGCGTGATCGGCCGTGATCGCCAGGCGTGAACAGCCTTGCGCCAGGCGCGACAGATGCCGGTCCAGCAACAGCGGCTGCCCGTTCCGCACGGCAATGGTCTCGAACAGACCATCACCGTAAGCCAGGCCGCGATCCTTCAGCGACAGAGCGTCAGCCGGCTGACCGTCGACCCAGCTGTCCATCAGTCAGCGAACCGGCGGAACACCAGCGAGCCGTTGGTACCGCCAAACCCGAAGGAGTTGGACAGGACCACATCGATGTCCATGTTGCGAGCGGTGTGCGGCACGAAGTCCAGGTCGCAGCCTTCGTCCGGCTCGTCGAGGTTGATGGTCGGCGGCGCCACCTGGCTATTGATCGCCAGCACACTGAAGATCGCCTCGACTGCGCCCGCCGCACCCAACAGGTGACCGGTCATGGACTTGGTCGAACTGACCGCCAGCTTGTAGGCGTGATCGCCGAACACCGACTTGATCGCGCAAGCTTCGGCAAGGTCGCCGGCCGAAGTCGACGTACCGTGGGCGTTGATGTACTGGACTTGATCGCTATTGATCTTCGCATCGCGCAGGGCGTTGGAAATGCAACGAGCAGCACCCGCACCGTCAGCCGGCGGCGACGTCATGTGGTAGGCATCGCCACTGGTGCCAAAGCCGATCAGTTCGGCGTAGATGGTTGCGCCGCGAGCCTTGGCGTGTTCCAGCTCTTCAAGCACCAGCGCACCGGCACCGTCGGACAGGACGAAGCCGTCACGGCCCTTGTCCCATGGACGGCTGGCGCGGGTCGGCTCGTCGTTGCGGGTCGACAGCGCGCGGGAGGCACCGAAGCCGCCCATGCCCAGACCGCAAGCGGCCATCTCGGCGCCGCCGGCAATCATCACGTCGGCTTCGTCGTACATGATGTTGCGGGCTGCCATGCCGATGCAGTGCGTACCGGTGGTGCACGCGGTGGCGATGGCGTAGTTAGGTCCCTGTGCACCCAGGTGGATCGACAGGAAACCGGAAATCATATTGATGATCGAGCCAGGCACGAAAAACGGAGAGATCCGTCGTGGGCCGGAATCATGCAGCGTGCGGCTGGTTTCTTCGATATTGGTCAGACCGCCAATACCCGAACCCATGGCCACGCCGATGCGCTCACGGTTGGCGTCGGTGACTTCAAGACCGGCGTTACGCACCGCCTGAAAACCTGCGGCCAGACCGTACTGAATGAACAGGTCGAGCTTGCGAGCTTCCTTGACCGACAGGTATTCCTCGACATTGAAGCCCTTTACCGAGCCGCCAAAACGGGTGGAATAGGCAGAAAGGTCGGTGTGTTCGATCAGACCAATGCCACTACGGCCAGCCAGAATGCCCTGCCAACTGCTCGGCACATCCGTGCCCAGTGGCGACAACATACCCATACCGGTGACTACGACGCGTCTACGCGACACAGCACTCTCCTTTTTCAAATGACGACTTTGCATCAGGCCTAAAGAAAAAACCGCACGCCATGATGGCAGTGCGGTTTTTCCATGACAGCAAGCAACGATTACAAACTATTACGCCTGGTGGCTAGTAACGTAGTCGATTGCAGCTTGTACAGTAGTGATCTTCTCAGCTTCTTCGTCAGGGATTTCGGTCTCGAATTCCTCTTCCAGAGCCATCACCAGCTCAACGGTGTCAAGGGAGTCGGCACCCAGGTCTTCAACGAAGGAAGCAGTGTTGACCACTTCTTCTTCTTTAACGCCCAGTTGCTCAGCAACGATTTTCTTGACGCGCTCTTCGATGGTGCTCATACCTTGTTTTCACTCCTAATGGACAAATTCAGGCAGCTGGCCAGTGGGTAAGTGTATAGAAAGACTTTTCAGTTTTTCAACTGAAAGCTTCACTCCTCAAACCCCGTGACCCTCTGCCTATAAATAGATTGCAGCTTTATAACGGATTTTAGACAGCTCGTATGACATTTTTTTGAAGCAACCCGTCACATTTAACTCATGTACATCCCGCCGTTCACCGGGATTGTAGCCCCAGTAACGTAAGCCGCACCGTCGGATGCAAGAAAAGCGACCACAGACGCGATCTCTTGAGCTTGCCCCAGACGACCCAGCGGAATTTGCGCCTGCAAGACTTCACGCTGTGCCTCGGGCAGTTCGCGGGTCATATCGGTGTCGATGAACCCAGGGGCCACCGAGTTTACCGTAATCGAACGCGAACCGACTTCACGCGCCAGAGCACGGCTGAAACCTTCCAGACCTGCCTTGGCGGCAGCGTAGTTTACTTGGCCTGCGTTGCCCATGGCACCCACAACCGAGCCAATACTGATAATTCGTCCCCAACGGGCTTTGGTCATACCGCGCAGAACGCCCTTGGACAGGCGGAACAGACTGTTCAGATTGGTATCGACGACGTCATGCCACTCGTCGTCTTTCATGCGCATCACCAGGTTATCGCGGGTGATGCCGGCATTGTTGACCAGGATCGCCGGCGCACCGAACTGCTCCTGGATGCTCGCCAGCACAGCGGCAACGGATTCGTCGCTGGTGACATTCAGTTCCAGGCCAGTGCCTTGAATACCGTTTTCTTTCAGGGTAGCGGCGATGCGCTCGGCACCCGAGGCGGATGTCGCGGTGCCCACAACAATGGCGCCCTGACGACCCAGTTCCAGGGCGATGGCCTGGCCGATACCGCGGCTCGCACCGGTGACCAGTGCAACTTTACCTTGCAGACTCATGCAAGCTTCTCCTGATTCAGGCCAACGCTGCACGGGCGGCAGCGAAGGCGTCTGGGGTATTGAGGTTGGATGTCGACACGCCTTCGGCGCAGCGTTTGTTCAAGCCTGCCAGCACTTTGCCGGGGCCGCATTCGACCAACTGGGTCGCGCCCTTGGCGGCCAGCGCCTGGACCGATTCAACCCAGCGCACAGGCTTGTAGAGCTGCTCAAGCAGATCGCGCTTGAGGGTTTCGAGATCGGCCGGCACGTTCGCGCTGACGTTTTGTACCACAGGAATCTGTGGTGCCTGCCAGTTGATCGCAGCGATCGACTCGGCGAAACGCTCGGCGGCTGGACGCATCAGCTCGCAATGGGACGGTACGCTGACCGGCAACGGCATGGCGCGCTTGGCACCACGAGCCTTGCAGCCTTCGATGGCGCGCTCGACCGCAGCCTTGGCACCGGCAATCACGACTTGACCCGGAGAGTTGAAATTGACCGCGCTGACCACTTCGCCTTGCGCCGCTTCGGCACAGGCTGCCAGTACGTCAGCATCGTCCAGACCGAGAATGGCAGCCATACCGCCCTGCCCGGCCGGAACGGCTTCTTGCATCAACTGACCGCGACGCTCCACCAGTTTCACCGCGTCGCCCAGACTCAGGCTGCCCGCAGCGACCAGGGCGCTGTACTCGCCCAGGCTGTGACCGGCAACGTAAGCCGGACGCGCACCACCTTCCGCCAGCCACAGACGCCACAAGGCGATCGAGGCGGTCAGAATGGCCGGCTGGGTTTTATCGGTTTGATTGAGTTGCTCTTCCGGCCCTTGCTGGGTCAGTGCCCACAGGTCGTAACCGAGCGCGTCGGATGCTTCTTTGAATGTTTCGAGGACCACCGGATGTTGCGCGCCCAACTCGGCCAGCATGCCGAGGGACTGCGAACCCTGTCCTGGAAAGACGAATGCGAGGGAAGCAGACATGTAACAAGCCCCTAATGATCTTGTCGTCGGAGAATTGACGTCCCGCTTGGGGGACGCAAGAAACTGACAGTTGGATGGCAAATTGAACTGAGCGGTCACATTTAAGCATTGTCCGACGAAAACGCCTAAAGCAACAAATCCTCCAGACGACCGTGAATGCGTTCCGGCAGGTTTTCCTGGATCTCGATCAAGGCTCGCTGAATCGCACTCTGGAAGCCCTGAACCCCTGCCGAACCGTGGCTTTTCACCACAATCCCCTGCAACCCGAGGAAGCTTGCGCCGTTATGCCGAGCAGGCGCCAGATCAGCCTGAAGACGCTTCATCAGCGGCAGCGCCAGGGCGCCCACCATTTTCGATGCGAGGTTTTTTTTGAAAAGCGCTTCAATTCGCCCGGCAATCATGGTCGCCAGACCTTCACTGGACTTGAGCAAAATATTGCCGACAAAACCGTCGCACACCACCACATCCGCCTCGCCACGGTACAAACCGTCACCTTCGACAAAACCGATGTAGTTGATGCCGCGAGCGCTCTGCAACAAGGTCGCCGCCAGCTTGACCTGCTGATTGCCCTTGATGTCTTCGGTGCCGATGTTCAGCAATGCGACCCGTGGACGAACGATGCCCAGAGTTTGCGCCGCGACCGAGCCCATCACCGCAAACTGCAGCAGATGCTCGGCGCTGCAATCGACGTTGGCGCCCAGGTCGAGCAACTGACAGTAGCCCTTCTGCGTCGGAATCGCCGCGACCATGGCCGGCCGGTCAATACCCGGCAAGGTCTTGAGCACGAACCGTGACAAGGCCATCAGCGCGCCGGTATTGCCGGCGCTGACGCAGGCCTGAACCTTGCCATCACGCAACAACTCAAGCGCCACGCGCATCGACGAATCCGGCTTGCCACGCAAGGCCTGGGCAGGTTTTTCGTCCATGGTGATCACTTCGGATGCCGGGGTAATCGACAGGCGCGAGCGATCCACAGCCGATTGGCCAGCGATCAATTCTTCAAGAAGGGAGGGTTGACCGACAAGGGTCAGGTGCAGCGAGGGTGTAGCAATCAGACAAGCGAGGCTGGCCTGAACAATGCTGCGGGGACCGAAGTCCCCGCCCATTGCGTCAATCGCGATGACTTGAGCGGACAAGTGATTACTCGTCAGCGCCCTTGTCGATCACTTTACGGCCACGGTATACGCCTTCTGGCGATACGTGGTGACGCAGGTGAACTTCACCGGTGGTTTTTTCTACAGACAGGGTGCTAGCCTCGAGAGCGTCGTGCGAACGACGCATGTCACGGGCGGAGCGGGATTTTTTGTTCTGCTGAACAGCCATAATTGATTAACTCCTAAACGTTTGGGTCACGCTTTAACTGCGCCAATACACTGAACGGGTTGGACCGCGTTACCTCGTCCTCGCTCGGTTCGGGCTCATCGAGACCCGCCGGCTGCTGGCATTCTTCCGGATGATGAGCAGGCACAATGGGCAAGGCGAGCAGAAGCTCCTCCTCGATCAGTGACTGCAGATCCAAAGGATCTTCGCCCAGTTCCAGCACGTCATAACCTTTCGGCAACGACTGGGTATTCGCACCCTCCTTCACCACAGCATAACTGCATTCGCTGTGGATCGGCAGGGTGACCAGCTCAAGACAACGCTGGCAAACCATTTTGACTTCGGTGTCGATAAAGCTGTGGATTACCACAGACTTACGTTCATCTCGTTCAAAAACGAATTTAGCCTGCACCGTACCGACATTGTCGGAAAGCGGGTCGCAGAGTCTCTCCAAATCGGCCAGCAGCAGTTCACCTTGAAGGGTGGTGCCACGGTCAGCCAATTTGCGCGGGTCAACGTGAGGTGGAATCGGGTCATTCAACATAGGCGCAGCATTATAGGGATGCACCCAGCCATGTCAAAGGAAATTCAGCCCTGTCCGTCACCTGGAAGCCTCGCTAGAATTCGCGCCTGTCTTCTGGAGATGCGCATGCTGCCTTTATTACTCGCTTCAAGCTCAGTGTATCGCCGGGAATTGCTGGCCCGCTTGCAGCTGCCGTTCACCTGCAGCTCGCCGGACATCGACGAAAGTCATCGGCCGAATGAGGCCGCCGTCGAACTGGTAAAGCGCCTCGCCGAAGAAAAAGCCCGGGCTCTTGCCGGCAGCCACCCCGCCCATCTGATTATCGGCTCTGACCAGGTTGCAGTGCTCGGCGAGCGCATTATCGGCAAACCCCACACCTTCGAAAAGGCTCGCGAGCAGTTGCTGGCCTCAAGCGGCGCCAGCGTAACCTTTCTGACCGGCCTGGCCCTGCTCAATAGCCAGACGGGACACTGCCAGGTCGACTGCGTGCCGTTCACCGTACACATGCGCACACTCGACACCGCACGCATCGAACGCTACCTGCGCGCCGAACAGCCCTACGATTGCGCTGGCAGCTTCAAGGCCGAAGGTTTGGGGGTGAGCCTGTTTCAACGCACCGAAGGCCCTGACGCCACCAGCCTGATCGGCCTGCCGCTGATTCGTCTGATCGACATGCTGCTGGCTGAAGGAGTGCAAATCCCCTGACGGTTGCCGAGTCCTTCACTGATCTTGAGGACGCCATCGCCAGCAAGCTGGCTCCTACAGGATGTGGGCGCCAACAAAAAACCGGCCACTTGGGCCGGTTTTTTTATGTAGCCGGAAGATCAGCGCAGCGACGGACCCTGGAAGCCCATCCACATCGCCAACTGCTCAGCCACGCTGGCGCCCAGTTTCTTCGAGAAGCGATCGAACGGCGATTCCTGAACGGTGAAGTCCACCAGCTCTTTCTCGCCAATCACATCACGCGCCACCGAACTGGCATTACCCAGACCATCGATCAACCCCAGCGGCAGCGCCTGCTCACCGGACCAGACCAACCCGGAGAACAACTCCGGATGCTCTTTGTCCTTGAGCCGGTCGCCACGACCCGTCTTGACGCTGTTGATGAACTGCTGGTGCGTCGTATCGAGCACGCCCTGCCAGAACCGAGTCTCCTCAGGCTTCTGCGGCTGGAACGGATCGAGGAACGACTTGTGCTCGCCCGACGTATAAGTCCGACGCTCGACACCCAACTTCTCCATGGTGCCGACAAACCCGTAACCGGCCGCCGTCACGCCAATGGAACCCACCAGGCTCGCCTTGTCGGCGTAAATCTGATCCGCCGCACTGGCGATGTAATAAGCACCGGAAGCCCCCAGATCGGAGATTACCGCGTAAACCTTGGTGTCCGGGTTCAAGCCGCGCAACCGGCGAATCTCGTCATACACGTAGCCGGACTGCACCGGACTGCCGCCCGGACTGTTGATGCGCAGGATGACGCCTTTGACCTTCTTATCTTCGAAGGCGGCACGCAGGCTGCCGACGATGTTGTCAGCGCTGGCGGGCTCCTTGTCGGCGATCATGCCCGTCACTTCGATCAGCGCAGTGTAATTGGCGCTGCGAGTGGCGGCTTTCTCCATGTCCATCAGCGGCGTGAACAGAATCAACGCGCCAAACAGGTACACAAAGGTCAGCAACTTGAAGAAAATCCCCCAGCGACGCGACCGACGCTGCTCCTGCACGCTGGCGAGCAGGGTCTTTTCCAGCAGCTTCCAGCTTTTTTCGTCACCGCTCTCTGCGCTCGGCTTGGCGGGCGCTTTCCATTCGTCGGTCATGGCCATCTACCCCGGCAAAAACTAATTAAGCCCGCTGACTCAGCCAGGCATGCAATTCTGAAAAACGATCAATGGCCAGCGCCGGTTCGAACAATTTCAGCGCTTCAATCGATTGCGCGCCGTAGCTGACCGCCACCGAATCCATGCCGGCGTTGCGCGCCATCTGCAGGTCGAATGACGAATCGCCAACCATCAACGCTTGCTCCGGGCGAACTTCGCAATGGGCGAGGATCTGCTCAAGCATCAGAGGATGGGGTTTGCTGGCGGTTTCGTCGGCGGCACGGGTGATGTCGAAATAATCTTCCCAGCCGTGCGACTTCAGCACCCGATCCAGTCCGCGACGCGCCTTGCCGGTGGCAACCGCTAAATGATAACCCTCGGCGCGGAACGCCTCCATCGACTCGACAACCCCTTCGAACAACGGCGAAGGCACGGCTTCAGAGGCGATGTAGTGGTCCGCATAATGCTCGCGAAACGCCACCAGTTCGGTATCGCTGATCTCGGGGTACAACGTGCGAATCGCCTCCGGCAGGCCCAGACCGATGATGCCTTTGACAGCAAAGTCATCGCGCAACTGAAAACCGGAACGCTCGGACGCAACATGCATTGCTTCGACAATCCGACCAATGGAATCAGCCAGCGTGCCGTCCCAATCGAAAATCAGCAGTTTGTAATCAGAGGGGTGCACTCAGGCGCTCCACAGTCTTGGCCCACATCTCGTCGACAGGCGCCTGCAACTTCAGTTCACCGCCATCCGGCAGCGGCACGGTCAACATGTACGCGTGCAGGAACAGGCGTTTGCCGCCCAGATCGCGGATTTCCTTGCTGAAATCGTCATCGCCGTACTTGGTGTCGCCGGCAATGCAATGCCCGGCGTGCAAGGTGTGAACACGGATCTGGTGAGTCCGGCCAGTGATTGGCTTGGCCTCGATCAGGGTGGCAAAGTCGCCGAATCGACGCAGGACCTTGAACACGGTCACCGATTCCTTGCCCTCCTCCTCGTCGACCTCGACCATCCGCTCGCCGGAACGCAGATTGCTCTTGCCCAGCGACGCACGGACCTGCTTGATCGATGCCGCCCAGTTGCCGCGAACCAGCGCCATGTAGCGCTTGTCCACGCCATCACCGCGCAAGGCCGTGTGCAAGTGACGCAGCATGCTGCGTTTCTTGGCGATCATCAGCAGGCCGGAGGTGTCACGGTCAAGGCGGTGAACCAGCTCGAGCTCCTTGCAATCCGGACGCAACTGACGAAAGGCTTCGATCACGCCGTAAGTCAGGCCGCTGCCGCCGTGAACCGCAATGCCGCAAGGCTTGTTGATCACGATCAGCGCTTTGTCTTCATAGACAATCGAGGCTTCGAGTCGCTGCAGCAGGCCCTGGGCCAGCGGCACGGGTTCGTCGCGCTCAGGCACGCGAACCGGCGGCACGCGCACGATATCGCCCGCCTGCAGCTTGTATTCGGGCTTGATCCGGCCTTTGTTCACTCGCACTTCGCCTTTACGCAAAATGCGGTAAATCAAGGTCTTGGGCACGCCTTTGAGCCGAGCGAGAAGGAAGTTATCAATACGTTGGCCGGCATATTCCGGCGAGACCTCAAGCAGTTGTACGCCTGGGGTCGAGGGGGCAGTAGTCGTCATGGCGCGGATGATATCAATTTTTTATGGAATTGAAGCACTTAATCATTACTGCTATAGTCGCGAACGCCGCCAAAAGCGGCCTGGACAGCGGACAAACGGTCAAAAACCGGCCCTGACCAATGCAATTCACCAGGACGCGAGGCCGTCCTACGGCGCTTTCGCTACGTAACGGTGGAGTTTGCAGGTGTAACGAGCGCAGGTGACATGAGGCCTGAATCACGCCGCAAAGCAGAGTTTTCACTCGCTACGCGAGCCCATATTCACGGCCAGTTCACAAAGTGCAGTCAGCTGCGAATGACCCCGAGCGAACGCTTCGGAAACAACGCCTAAATTAGCCATGATGCGTGACCTCCCCTTTCGGAGCTCACGGTAAATGCCAACCCGCTGCGGATTCTGCGCGCGGCAGCACCCGAATTATCAGGGATACGTGTAGGGTGGAGATGCACAACCGCTGGACTGTGTAGCAATAGGCTTTATCAAGACGCTTCATCTCGTCCACAGCCGCCGGTTGATTCCTCCTCCTGACTGAGTGCTTAAGTAGCCACAGCAAGCAGGACGCGTACGTCGCGACGAAGGCCCACATTGGCCGGACTTCGCTAGACACGGGAATGGCCAACCACTCCCGACGCACCTGACACCGACCATGAGAAGTCGTGTGTGCCGAACGCCGTTTCCGGCAGCCCGGAAACCGACGGTACTACATGAAAAGAATGCTGATTAACGCAACTCAACCCGAAGAGTTGCGTGTTGCACTGGTAGATGGCCAACGCCTCTACGACCTGGACATCGAATCCGGTGCACGCGAGCAGAAGAAGGCCAACATCTATAAAGGCCGGATTACTCGCATCGAACCAAGCCTTGAGGCTGCCTTTGTCGATTTCGGCTCCGAGCGCCACGGCTTCCTGCCCCTCAAAGAAATCTCCCGCGAATACTTCAAGAAAGCCCCTGAAGGCCGCGTCAACATCAAAGACGTCCTGAGCGAAGGCCAGGAAGTCATCGTTCAGGTCGAAAAAGAAGAACGTGGCAACAAGGGCGCAGCCCTGACCACCTTCATCAGCCTGGCCGGTCGTTATCTGGTTCTGATGCCGAACAACCCGCGTGCCGGCGGTATCTCCCGTCGCATCGAAGGTGAAGAGCGCAACGAACTGCGAGAAGCCCTGAACGGCCTGGTTGCACCGGCCGACATGGGTCTGATCGTGCGCACTGCCGGCCTGGGCCGCAGCAGCGAAGAAATGCAGTGGGACCTCGATTACCTGCTGCAACTCTGGACCGCCATCAAAGAAGCCTCGCTGGATCGCTCCGCGCCATTCCTGATCTACCAGGAAAGCAACGTGATCATCCGCGCCATCCGCGATTACCTGCGCCAGGACATCGGCGAAGTGCTGATCGACAGCGTTGAAGCCCAGGACGAAGCCCTGACCTTCATCCGCCAGGTGATGCCGCAGTACGCCAGCAAGATCAAGCTGTACGAAGACAGCGTTCCGCTGTTCAACCGTTTCCAGATCGAAAGCCAGATCGAGACCGCTTTCCAGCGCGTCGTCGAACTGCCTTCCGGTGGTTCCATCGTTATCGATCCGACCGAAGCCCTGGTGTCCATCGACATCAACTCGGCGCGCGCCACCAAAGGCAGCGACATCGAAGAAACCGCCCTGCAGACCAACCTTGAAGCCGCCGAAGAAATCGCCCGTCAGTTGCGCCTGCGCGACATCGGCGGCCTGATCGTCATCGACTTCATCGACATGACCCCTGCCAAGAACCAGCGCGCCGTGGAAGAGAAAGTCCGCGAATGTCTGGAAGCCGACCGCGCTCGCGTGCAGGTTGGCCGCATCTCGCGCTTCGGCCTGCTGGAAATGTCCCGTCAGCGCCTGCGTCCATCGCTCGGCGAAAGCAGCGGCATCGTTTGCCCGCGTTGCAACGGCACCGGCATCATCCGTGATGTTGAATCGCTGTCGCTGGCAATCCTGCGCCTGATCGAAGAAGAAGCCCTGAAAGACCGCACCGCCGAAGTTCGCGCACAAGTGCCAATTCCGGTCGCAGCCTTCCTGCTTAACGAAAAACGCAACTCGATCACCAAGATCGAACTGCGCACCCGTGCCCGCATCGTCATTCTGCCGAACGATCACCTCGAAACGCCGCACTTCGAAGTTCAGCGCCTGCGTGATGACAGCCCGGAAGCCAGCATCAACCAGTCCAGCTACGAAATCGCTGCTGCCGCTGCCGAAGTCGAAGAAGTCCAGCCAGCCGCTGCGACCCGCACCCTGGTTCGCCAGGAAGCCGCGGTCAAGACTGCGCCGGCCCGCGCCAACGCTCCGGTTCCGACCGAAGTCGTCGCCGCACCGGTTGCTGCACCGGCCGCCGCGCCAGAGCCAAGCCTGTTCAAAGGTCTGGTGAAGTCGCTGGTCAGCCTGTTCGCTACCAAGGAAGAGCCTGCTGCTCCGGTTGTGGTTGAAAAACCAGCGACCACCGAGCGCCCGGCCCGCAACGAAGAGCGTCGCAACGGCCGTCAGCAGAGCCGCAACCGTAACGGTCGCCGCGATGAAGAACGCAAGCCTCGCGAGGAACGTGCACCGCGTGAAGAACGCGCACCACGTGAGCCACGCGAAGCCCGTGAAGAAACCCCGGCAGTCGCTCGCGAAGAACGCGCTCCACGTGAAGAGCGCGCACCACGCGCCCCTCGCGAAGAACGTGCACCGCGCGCGCCTCGTGAAGATCGCAAGCCACGTGGCGAGCGTGAAGAACGTGTTCGTGAACTGCGTGAACCACTGGACGCCGCCGCTCCGGCTGCTGCCGCTACCGCTACTGCTGAAGAGCGTCCAGCTCGTCAGCCACGCGAAGAGCGTGCGCCACGTCCACCGCGTGAAGAGCGTCAACCACGCGCCGAGCAAGCCGCTGCCGCCGTTGCTGAAGAAGAGCTGACTGGCAACGAAGAGCAACTGCAGGAAGACGGTCAGGAAGGCGCCGAAGGCGATCGTCCACGCCGCCGCTCCCGTGGCCAGCGTCGTCGCAGCAACCGTCGCGAGCGTCAACGCGATGCCAACGGCAACGTGATCGAAGGTTCGGAAGAATCCGAGTCCGCCGAAGGTAACGAAGGCGCCGAAGCACCAAGCGCTGCCGATCTGGCCGCTGGCCTGGCTGTTACCGCAGCCGTTGCCAGCACCGTGATCAGCGCTCCGGCCGAAGCACAGGCCAACGAGCAAGCCGAACGCGCCACTGCCGCCACACTGGAAACTGCTCCAGTCGAAGCGCCAGTCGTTGAAGCGACCACGCCTGTAGAAGTAACTGCTGCTCCGGAAGTCGAAGTAGCTCCGGTTCGTGAAGCACAGCCTGAAGTCGAAGCTGCCGCCGAGCCTGCCGTCGTTGCTGAAACGCCTGCCGTGGTTGCAGAGCCGGTTGTTGAAACCGTCGCTGAAACCGTGACCGAAACCGTTCGTGAAGTTCGCGAAGAGCAAACCGCTTTCAACTGGGTTGCCGAGCCGGTAGCGGTCGAAACGCCAGCACCAGTCGCTGAAGTTGCGGTTGTCGAGCCTGTTGTTGTGGCTGCCGAACCAGAGCCTGCTCCGGTCGTTGAAGCCCCTGTTGTCGCCGAAGTGGCTGCACCAGTGGTTGAAGCTGCCCCGGCCAGCGCCCTGACACCAAGTGGCCGCGCACCTAACGACCCGCGTGAAGTGCGTCGTCGCAAGCGTGAAGAAGAGCGCCTGCAGAAGGAAGCCGAACTGGCTGCCGCTGCTGCTCCGGTCGCTGTCGAAGTGGCACCGGTTGTTGCTGAAGTCGTCGAGGCTGCTCCTGCCCCGGCTGCTGAAGTGGCTGCCGAGCCCGCTGACTCCGTGATCGACGAAGCTCCACGCTCCGTTCAGGAAGCGGTAGAGCAACACGAGCAAGCCCAGGAAAAAGAGCACGAGCCTAAACCTCTCGTCTGATTCCATCGGCTACTAAAAAGCCCCGCCTGGTAACCCAGGCGGGGCTTTTTTTATGCCGGCGGTTCCACAGTTAGACCGCGTTATCGTTCTTCGCGGGCAAGCCTCGCTCCTACAGGTTTTCCGCCGATCACTGTAGGAGCGTGCGGTGCGGCGATCCGACTTGCCCGCGAAGGCGGAGGATCAGGCGAAAACCAACGCCTCAGGCACATCCACATCCCACAACACCCCGGCATCCTCGACCGCCACCTCAACCACCCGCGCCGACGCAAACAACGGCTTGGCCCCGCGATCCCCCGACAACGCCATCAACCCCGGTCCAAACGTTCGCCCGAAACCAACCGGATGGCCATATTCGCCATTGATCACCGGAACACTGATCCCATCATCAGAAAACCCCGCCAACACCTGTTCAACCGTCGACGGCAGAATGAACGGCATATCCCCCAACACAATCAACCAGCCACCGAGCTGCGGGCACGCCGCCACCCCAGCCGCAATGCTGTCGCCCATGCCGGAGGATTCCACCAGCACAATCTCGAAACCATACGCCTGAGCCATACGAGCCACTTGCGGGCGATCTTCGGTCGTCACCAGCACGCGCTTCGCCAGCGTGGCCGGCAAACTCACCAGCACCTGCTCGATCACCGAACGAACGCCGCCATCGCGTCCCGTACAGTCCGCCAGCAACTTGTCCCTGTCGGCCCCCGCCACCTGTCGAAACCGAGTGCCCTGCCCCGCCGCCAACACGATGACGCCGATTGGCCCGCTCATGCCTCCTCCTGCAACGGCTTCTTCTGTTTCAGCTCGACGCCGTTCTTGATCGCGACAATTTCCGCCAGCAGCGACAAGGCGATTTCCGCCGGGGAATGGCTGCCGATGTGCAGGCCGATCGGGCCGTGCAAGCGCTCGATGGCCTCTTGGGACAAGCCTAGCTGAGCGAGGTTTTCCCGGCGCTTCAGGCTGTTGACCCGCGAACCCAGCGCGCCGACGTAAAACGCCCTGGAATCGAGTGCCGTCAGCAGCGCCATGTCATCCAGGCGCGGATCGTGGGTCAGCGCGACGATGGCCGTACGTTCGTCGGTCTGGATGTTCAGCACCGCTTCGTCCGGCATTCCGGATACGAAGCGCCCATGCTGTTCTTCCCAGCCGTAGACGAACTCGGTGCGTGGATCGCAGATCAGCACTTCGAAATCCAGCAGCCGCGCCATCTCGGCAACATAACGGGACAATTGCCCCGCGCCGATCAGCAACAACCGCCAACGCGGACCGTAAATGGCGCGCAACGTGGTGCCGTCAAAACTCAGCGCATCGCTCTTGGTCGCCGGCTGCAACGTCACTTCGCCGCTCGCGATATCCAGCGAGCGCGCCGTGATTTCATGGGCCTCGCAACTCGCCAGCAACCCGGCAACCCAAGCCGGGTCGCCGACTCGTTCCTCGGTCAGGCGCAACGTGCCGCCACACGGCAAACCAAACCGTGCGGCCTCCTCGCGAGTAACGCCGTAAGTGATCAACTGCACCGGCGGCCCATCAGCCGGAATCCGGCCATCGTGCAGCCGGGCGATCAAGTCATCCTCGACACAACCACCGGACACCGAACCGATCACCACCCCGTCTTCGCGCAAGGCCAACATCGCGCCAGGCGCCCGGGGCGCAGTGCCCCAGGTCTGGACCACGCTGTACAACACCACTCGCTGACCGGCGCGGCGCCATTCCAGCACGCTGCGCAGGACATTCAGATCAACGCTGTCCATCAAGCCTCGGCCTTCTGCCAACCTTGCAGTTGATAACGAACCGGCAAGTCGCGGATGCGTTTGCCGGTGGCGGCGAAGATCGCATTGCACAGCGCCGGCGCAATCGGCGGCACGCCAGGTTCACCGACACCGCCCAACGGCACCACGCCCGGCGGCGTGACCAGATGCACGGCGACTTCCTTCGGCGCCAGGGACATGCGCGCCACTTCGTACATGTGGAAGTTGTCTTGCTGGACCTTGCCGTCCTTGAAACTGATCTCGCCCAGCACCGCGTTGCCCAGCCCCATCACACAAGCACCTTCGAACTGCGAGCGAATCCGCTCCGGGTTGATCTGCGGGCCGCAATCCACCGCTATATCGGCCTTGTGCACGATCAACGTGCCGTCATCTTTGACTTCAACCTCGATCACCGCTGCCACGTAAGTGACAAAGCTGTAATGCACCGCCAGTCCCAAGCCTCGGCCCTTCGGCAACTCTCGCCCCCAACCCGCGGCTTTCGCGGCGGTTTCAAGGACGGTGCGCATGCGCCCGGTGTCGATCGGATAGCGTTCGGGCGACTCGCCGTAGTTCCACTCTTCACTCAACGTACGCGGATCGATCTGACGGTCCGGACCGAGCAATTTGATCTGGTACTTGAGCGGATCCTGTTTGGCCTTGTGTGCCAACTCATCGACAAAGCACTGGATCGCGAAGCCGTGAGGAATGTTCGACACCGAGCGATACCAGCCGACCCGCGTATGAATCGCCGCTTCCGGGTTCTCCAGGCGCACGTTGGGGATCGCGTAAGCCATGTTGGTGAAGCCCATGCCCAGCTCGAAAGCGGCCTCATGGTTCATGCCCGGCGCGAACAGCGCGGTGATACTCGGCGCTACCGTGCGGTGCAACCAACCCGACGGCAGGCCGTCCTTGTTCAGGCTGGCCTTCAAGTATTCAGCCGAGACGGTGTGGAAATACGAACAGTGGATGTCGTCTTCACGAGTCCATTGCACCCGCACCGCCTTACCGGGGAATTCCTTGGCGAGGATCGCCGCTTCGATGATGAAGTCCGGCTTGGACTTGCGGCCGAAACCGCCGCCGAGCAGGGTGACGTGGAAGGTGACGTTATCGAACGGAATGCCCAGGCGTTCGCCGATTCGTTCACGGGTGACCTGCGGCGCCTGGCTTGGCGCCCAGGCTTCGCACACGCCATCCTTGAAACGGGCGATGGCGACCATCGGCTCCATCGGCGCTTGCGTCAGGTGCGGCAGATAGTAAGAGGCTTCGAGGGTGCTGTCGGCGCCGCTCATGGCCTGGTCGATGTTGCCGGTATTGCGCACCACTTTGCCGGGCTTGAGCGACGCCGCTTCAATTTCCTTGCGGTAGGCGATCGAGTCGTAACTGGCGTTGGGGCCGTCGTCCCATTCGATTTTCAGTGCATCGCGGCCCTTGATCGCCGCCCACGTATTGCTGGCCACCACCGCCACGCCGCCCAACGGCTGAAATTCCGAGGGCAGCGGACGGCCTTCGATCTGGATGACTTTGACCACCCCGGGGACTTTCAGCGCCGCGCTGTCATCCACGGATTTGACCTTGCCGCCATACACCGCCGGACGTGCAATTGCGGCGTAAAGCATGCCGTCGATATGCACGTCGGCACCGTAGATCGCGCGACCGTTGACGATGTCAGCACCGTCGATGGCCTTGGTGCCTTCCTTGCCGATGTAGCGGAATTCTGACGGATCCTTGAGCCGCAGGCTGTCACGCGCCGGCACCGCCAGCGCACCGGCAGCGACGGCGAGCGCGCCGTAACCCAGTTCACGACCGCTCGGTTTATGGATGACTTTGTGCAATTGCGCGTGGCACTCGCCGACCGGGACTTTCCACTGTTCGGCGGCCGCCTGTTCGAGCATGGTCCGCGCGGCTGCACCGCAGCGACGCATCGGCTCGTACCAGTGGCGCATGCTGCGCGAACCGTCGGTGTCCTGGTTGCCGAAGCGCACTTCATCGCCCGGCGCCTGCTGCACTTTCACCAGCGCCCAGTCGGCTTCAAGTTCATCGGCCACGACCATGGTCAGGCTGGTGCGTACGCCCTGGCCCATTTCTGAACGGTTGCAAACCACGGTCACGGTGCCATCCGCAGCGATGCTGACGTACACCTTCGGATCATCGATCCAGCCGTTGGGCATGCCGTCGGCGCCGAATTTCTTTTCCTTCTCGGCTGCGAACGCGTCCTGCCAGCCCCAACTCGCGGCGACCACCAGCGCACTGGTGGCACCGACGCCTTTGAGGAAACCGCGACGACTGAGGTTACTCAGGGCGAAATCATTCGGGAACTGGCTCATGCCTTGGCTTCCTTCAGGTGAGTGGATGCCTGGCGGATGGCGGTCTTGATGCGGTTGTAGGTGCCGCAACGGCAAATATTGCCGACCATCGCCTCTTCGATCTGTTCGTCGCTCGGGTTCGGGTTGGTCTTGAGCAGTGCGGTGGCGGACATGATCTGCCCGCCCTGGCAGTAACCGCACTGGGCGACGGCGGTGTCGAGCCAGGCTTGCTGCACGATTTGCCCGACCGGGTCGGCGTGCAGGTTGTCGATGGTGCTGACGTTCTGACCGACTACCGAGCCGATCGGCGTGATGCAACTGCGCGCCGGGGCGCCTTCGATGTGAATGGTGCAGGCGCCGCACAGGCCCATGCCGCAGCCGAACTTGGTGCCGTTGTAACCGGCCACGTCGCGGATGGCCCAGAGCAGCGGCATGTCCTCGGTGACATCGAGTTGATGGTCTTGACCATTGAGTTTCAGGGTAATCATGGGCACGCCCGCATAGTGGTATGGGTTATGGGGTCGAGCAATCTGCCGCTGGGGGATTAGCGGTTGGCATCACGCAGATCGACTCAGGCTAATGAGGCTCTCTTATGCGGACGAAGATGTCTGCATCGGGCCCTTGATGGAGCAAATGCTTGCATCGTTAGGGGGCTAAGTTAACCCAGCATTAACAAAAAAGCCCTGCACAATCGAAGATGTGCAGGGCTTTGAGATCAGCCTTGAAAGCGTAGCCTCAATACTGATTGGGCTCCATTTCCAGATCGACATGGAAGCGTTCTGAAATGTCTTTTTGGATGCGCTGTGCCAGGTTCAGCAACTGCAGACCGGTCGCGGCCCCGTAGTTGACCAGCACCAGCGCCTGCAACTTATGCACGCCCGCGTCGGCCTCGCGAAAACCTTTCCACCCTGCCCGCTCGATCAGCCAGCCCGCAGCCAGTTTCATCTGCCCGTCGGGTTGCGCGTAAGCCACCAGGTCCGGGTATTCGCCTTTGAGCCGAGTGACCAGTGCAGCCGACACCAAGGGATTTTTGAAGAAGCTGCCGGCGTTACCAAGCACCGCCGGGTCCGGAAGCTTTTCGTTGCGGATGCTGCAAATCGCCTGGCTGACGTCGGTGGCGGTCGGGTGATCGATGCCTTGCTCGGTCAGACGCTGACGCACCGGGCCGTACTCCAGATGCAAGTGCTCGGCACGGTCCAGGGCGAACCGAACCCGCAGGATCAACCAGCGCCCCGGTTCCTGTTTGAACAGGCTGTCGCGGTAAGCGAAGTTGCATTCGGCCAGCGTGAAGTCGCGCAGCTCGCCAGTCTGGCGGTCCAGCGCGGTCAGGCCGGCGAACACGTCCTTGATCTCCACGCCATAGGCGCCAATGTTCTGCATCGGTGCCGCGCCGACGGTGCCGGGGATCAGGCTGAGGTTTTCCAGACCCGACAACCCCTGCGCCAGGGTGTGTTGCACAAACGGATGCCAAGGCTCGCCGGCCTCGGCTTCGATCACGACCTTGTTGCCGTCGTCGCTCAAAATGCGAATCCCGCGGGTGGCCATGCGCAGCACCAGCGACTGGATGTCGGCGGTCAGCAGCAGGTTGCTGCCACCACCGATCACCAGCAACGGCACGTCATGCTCCACCGCATAGGCCAGCGCCTCGCGCACGTCGGCATCGCTGTGAGCCTCGGCAAACAAGCGCGCCTGAACGTCCACGCCAAAGCTGTTGTAAGGCTTGAGCGAAACCTGTGGCTGAACCTGCAAACTCATAACCGGCCCTTCAATTCGATCACCAGTCGATCACAGGCGCCCTCGATCAAGTCGAGCACCTGCTCAAAACCCTGGTTGCCATCGTAGTAAGGGTCCGGTACTTCATCGACTGGCGACTGGTAGCGGCGCAGGAACAGGTCCAGTTCGGCCTTGGACTTGCCCTTGGCAGGTTGCAGCGCCATGAGGTCGCTCAGGTTGCTGTTGTCCATCGCCAGGATCAGGTCGTACGTGGAAAAATCGGCGCGGGTCACTTGCTGGGCGCGCTGCATCGACAGGTCGTAACCGCGCAGCTTGGCCGCGGCCTGGCTACGTTTGTCCGGAGCCTTGCCGACATGCCAGCCACCGGTGCCGGCGGAGGCGACTTCGACTTGATCGGCCAGCCCCGCTTCACGCAATTTGTGCCGCAGCACACCTTCGGCCGTGGGTGAACGGCAGATGTTGCCCAGGCAAACGAACAAAACCCGCATCAGGCCTCCAGCAGGCGACGAACGCGCTCGAGGTCTTCAACCGTATCGACGCCGGTGGGCGGTGCGATCAGCGCGTCGGCGACGTGAATCCGCACGCCGTGCCACAGCGCACGCAGCTGCTCCAGGGATTCGGTGTTTTCCAGCCAGCACGGGCCCCAGCTGACGAAGTCATGCAGGAAACCGGCGCGGTAGGCGTAAATGCCAATGTGGCGGCGATACGGCACGCCTTCCGGCAACACGTCGCGACTTTTCGCGAACGCGTCCCGAGCCCATGGCAACGTCGCACGACTGAACGTCAGCGCCAGGCCATTGAGGTCGCTGACCACCTTGACCACGTTGGGGTTGAACAGGGTTTCGACATCTTCGATCGGCTCGGCCAGCGTGGCCATGCGCGCTTCGGTGTGGGCCGCGAGGTTGGCCGCGACCTGATCGATCACGCTTGGCGGGATCAGCGGTTCGTCACCCTGCACGTTGACCACAATCGCGTCGGACGCCAGACCGAGTTTTGCGGCGACTTCAGCCAAACGGTCCGTGCCGGAATTGTGGTCTTCGCGGGTCAGCACCACGTCGGCACCAAACGCGATGCACGCCTCGACAATGCGCGCATCGTCAGTGGCAACCACCACACGCTCGGCGCTGCTTTTGCACGCTTGTTCCCAGACGTGCTGGATCATCGGCTTGCCGGCGATCAGCAGCAGCGGTTTGCCCGGCAGGCGGGTCGAGGCGTAACGCGATGGAATGACAACGGTAAAGGCTGTGGTCATTTATCCAGACGCTCGTCGGTGGTCAGCGTGCGAGCTTCGGTTTCGAGCATCACCGGAATGCCGTCGCGAATCGGGTACGCCAGGCCGGCGCCCTTGCTGATCAGCTCGGTTTTGTCGGCGCTGAGCTTGAGCGGGCCTTTGCAGACCGGGCAAGCGAGGATGTCGAGCAATTTGGTGTCCATGAGCATTCCCTGGATATAAACGGTTTAAGGCAAAAGTCGAGCCGGCAACAGGCGCATCAACTGCGTATCGAACCAGGCCACGAAGGCCGGCGATGGCGCAGCATCGACCGCCAGGTACCACCAATCGGCGGCGGCGAAGGCACGGCACTTCACCGCGTCCTTTTCGGTCATCACCAACGGCAATGACGGTGTGAAATTCAAGGCCTGCACGCTGTACTCGGCGTGGTCGGCAAATGCATGCGGGACTGGCTGCCAGTGTAGCGTTTCGAGGGTCGTGAAGAAACGCTGCGGATTGCCGATCCCGGCCACGGCATGCAGCGCCTGGCCTGCTGGGAAGTGGTCGAGGGGACGGCGTTCGCCGCTGTGCAGGTTGACCAGTTCCGTGGGTTGCAGCTGGAAGGCAAAACCGTTGTCGCGATCATCAGTGGCGCCGTTGAACAGCACCGCGTCAACGCTTTGCAGGCGTTCGACCGGTTCGCGCAACGGTCCCGCAGGCAGGCAGCGCTGGTTGCCCAGGCCTCGGGCGGCGTCAATCAGCACCAGCTCAAGGTCGCGGGCCAAACGGTAATGTTGCATGCCGTCGTCGGAGAGGATCAGGTCCAGAGGTTCGCTCGCCAGCAGCGCTTTGACCGCACTGCTGCGGTCCGGGTCGATCATCAACGGAACGCCGGTACGCTGGACGATCAGCAGCGGTTCGTCGCCGGCGATGTCGGCGCTTTGATCGGCCTCGACGCGCCACGGCAGTTGCGGCGGTTTGGCGCCATAACCACGGCTGACCACGCCGACCCGCAAACCGCTGCGCTGACAATGCTGGATCATCCACAGAATCAGCGGCGTCTTGCCGGTGCCGCCCACCGTGATGTTGCCGACGACGATCAGCGGCACCGGTGGCTGATAAATCTCGCCCTCACCCGCCAGAAAGCGTTTGCGCTTGTTCATGACCACGCGCCGGTACAGCCACTCCAGCGGCTGCAACAGCTTCAGGGCCGGATGACCCTGGTACCACGCGGCGAGCAAGCGATCGGACATGGCCATCAGGGCGCGGGCTGCGCCGCCTCGACAGTGGTCATGCGCAGGTGACTGAAGCCGAGTTTGCCGGCGGCGTCCATGGCGGTGATAACCGATTGATGCTGGGTCTTGCCGTCCGCACTGATCGACAGCGGCAGGTTGGTGTCACCGTTGGATTCTTTTTGCAACGCGTCCATGAGCGCGGTCAGATCGTTCTTCTGCAAGACCTGATTGTTCACCGAGAACACACCTTCGGCGCTGATGGCCACGTCCAGGTGTTTGACCTGCTGGTCTTCGGCAGGCGAACCGCTGACCGCTTCGGGCAGATCGACGCGCAACTGGGTTTCACGGGTGAAGGTAGTGGTCACGACGAAAAACAGCAGCAGGATAAACACCACGTCGATCAGCGACGCGAGGTTGATGTCGACCGTTTCCCGCGGTTTGCGGCGGAATTTCACGCTTTTTTGCCCTCGGTCAGGTCCACGTCACGATCACCCTGTACCACCTCGACCAGCTTGATCGCTTCCTGTTCCATGCCAACCACCAGCTCATCGATGCGGCGTTGCAGGAAACGGTGGAAGAATACCGCCGGGATACCGACCATCAGACCAGCAGCCGTGGTGATCAAGGCCTTCGAAATACCACCGGCCAGCACGGCGGCATTGGTGCCCATGCCCGTCCCCATGAACGCGCTGAAAATATCGATCATGCCCAGCACGGTGCCGAGCAAACCCAGCAACGGCGCCATGGCGGCGATGGTGCCCAGCGCATTGATGTAGCGCTCGAGCTCATGAATCACCCGCGCGGCGGCTTCTTCGATGCACTCTTTCATGATCTCGCGACCATGTCTGGAGTTGGCCAGGCCTGCCGCCAGAATCTCGCCCAATGGCGAATTGGCGCGCAATTCCTTGAGTTTTTCTTTATTGAGTTGCTTGTCCTTGATCCACACCCAGACCTGCCCGAGCAAGTGCTCCGGGGTCACACGACTGGCGCGAAGGGTCCAGAGACGCTCGGCGACGATCGCCATGGCCGCGATGGAACTCAGAATGATCGGCAGCATCATCCAGCCGCCGGATTTGACCAATTCCCACACAGTGACAGTCCCCTCGAAAAAGTGCGCCACTCTAACATAGGGGGTCGATGCACCGAAGACCGTGATGTCGCATCCGGTCGGGCTTTCATAACTCGCGGTTATTGCGTGGAACGCCAGAAACGCCGTTCTTGACGCATCGTCCACGGGGGATCGAAGCGTCCGAGGTGCAGACGGATGGCGCCCTGCTCGGCGCTGTCATGGATTTCCATACCGCGTTTTTTATAACGGGCCATGACCGTGGGGTGCGGGTGACCGAACGAATTGCCGTTGCCGCGAGAGATCAGCACGGCTTTGGGTTGCAACGCAGTGAGCAACGCCATCGACGACGAGCTGCGGCTACCGTGGTGCGGCGCCTGCAACCAATCGGTGGGCACTGCGAGCGGGCTGTCGAGCAGGGCGCGCTCGGCGGCGCTGTCGATATCACCGGTCAGCAATAATCGCTCGCCATTGGCTTCTATTTGCAGCACGCAGGATTTTTGATTGCGGTCCGTGGCCGAAGGCCATTGCCAGAGCTGAAACCTCACGCCGTCCCAGGTCCATTGCTGGCCACTCTCGCAGGCATCGGCGTGCAATTCGGCGGGCAGCGCCAAGGGATCACCGCTGAGCACCTGCTTAATCGGCAAACCATTGGCAACCGCTCGCGCACCACCAGCGTGATCGGCGTCGGCATGGCTGATCAACATCAGGTCGAGCTCGTTCACGCCGAGTTTGCGCATCGCTGGCAGAACCACTCGCTCGCCTAGATCGAAGTCGCCGAAGCGTGGTCCGGTGTCATACAACAGCGTGTGATGGCGAGTTCGCACCAGAATCGCCAACCCTTGACCGACATCCAGCTGCCAGACTTCGGCGATGCCCTCGGGCAAAAGTGGCCGTGGTGGAAAAACCAGCAACAGCAACAACGGCCAACCCAACGGGCGCAACGGTACACCGCGCGGCATTAGCAGAAGAAATGCGCCGAGCATGCCCAGTGCCCATATCCACAATGGAATCGCCACGGGCACCCACGCAGGCAATTGACCGGCCATCAACCCAAGGCCCTTGAACAGCCAGTCGATCAGCCCACCCGCCAACCACAACAAGCCCTCGCCCACATACGGCAGCGGCAACAACAGGGTTCCCAGCAAGGCCGGCGGCAATACCAGCAAACTGATCCAGGGCACCGCCAACAGATTGGCGACCGGCCCGCTGAGACTGATCGGCAATCCCAACACCAGTAGCAACGGGCCCAGGCCGATCGCGATCAGCCACTGAGCACGGGTCCAGGTTTGCCACCATCGCCAAGGGCCCAAGCGACCGCCGAAGGTGAAGATCAACACCGCCACTGCGGCGAAGGACAGCCAGAAACCCGGTTGCAGGCTCGCCAGCGGGTCCAGCAACAAAACAGCATTGAGCGCCAGCAACAGCGGCCACCAGGCGCCGAGGTGACGAAATCGCAGGCGCCACAACAGCACCAGGCCGATCATCACGCAGGCCCGCCGCACCGGTACTTCGAACCCAGCCAGCAGTCCGTAACCAAGGGCGGCGGCGAATGCCAGTGCGCAGGCCCATGGCAGCCACGGCAAGCGGTGCGGCCACACCCCATAACGAGCGAGTCCGGCAATCAGCAGGTAAACCACCCCCGCCAGCAAACCGATGTGCTGTCCGGAAATCACCAGCAAATGCACGGTGCCGGTGTCTTGCAACACCCGCCAATCCTCACGACTCAGCCCGGCGCCATCCCCCAGCACCAGCGCAATCAACGCCCCGGTTCGCCCCTGGGTATCCACGGTTTGCAAACGCTGGCGGATGCTGTCGCGCCAGGCCCATCGGGCTTCCCTGAGCCGCTCACCGTCCTTGATCGTTCCGGTAGCGCCGATGCGTTGTGCCAGCAGCCAGGCGTCGTAATCGAAGGCATGAGGATTGAGCAGCCCGGCAGGACGTTTCAGCTTCACCGCGAGCCGCCAGCGTTCACCACTGTTGACCGGCGGTCCGTCATACCAGGCCAGGCGCATCCGTTGCGGCACCTTGGCCTGTCTCGACCGGACGTCTGCCAGTTCGAAGCGCACAACCCCGTCATTGTTCTGCGGCAAACCGGTCACCCGCCCTTCGACCCAACGGGTTTCGCCATCGAGATTCGCTGACAAACGATCATCCAGCGCCCACTGTGCATTTGCGCCGGCCCAACTGATGCCGAACAGAAAAAACGCCAATGGGCACGTGCGAAATGGCAGCGCCATCAAACCCGTTACGGGCAACACCAGCCATAACCAGACCGGCGGTAATACCGGCAAAAAACGCAGGGCCAGCAGACCCAACGCCAGCGCCATCATCCCTGTGCGCATACGCCCGTCCTTGAGAGTCCCCTTCTAGGCATAGCCGGCTCGCGGCACGTGCATCGTTATTAATTGTCACAAAGTCTGAATGGGCGGCTCATAGAATCCAGACATACTTGCCGCCTTAACCGACCGAGAAGCCCTATGCCCCGGCGCTTATTCAAACGTTACATGCCAGACCCGATCAGCATCAGGGAACACAAATCCTTACGCTTTCTCGGCACGCTGTTGCATGACCCGAACCTCTGGCATCTCAACCGTCACTCGGTCGCACGGGCTATGGCGGTGGGTTTGTTTGCGGCGTTCCTGCCGATTCCGTTGCAGATGCTGGTGGCGGCGGTTCTGGCCATTGTCGTACGCGGCAATATGCCGATTGCGGTCAGTCTGGTCTGGCTGACTAATCCGATCACCATGCCTGCGGTGTTCTTTTGTACGTATCAGACCGGGGCGTGGTTGATGGATGTCCCGGCTCGTCATCTGCCGGATGAGTTGACCTGGGAGTGGATCAGCGGGGAGCTGTCTACGCTGTGGCAGCCGTTTTTGCTGGGGTCGGTTGTGGTGGGGCTGGTGTTGGGGGCGCTCGCGTATTGTTTGGTGATGATGTATTGGCGGTGGTGGGTGAGTCGGCAGTGGGCTCGGCGCAAGAAAAAGCGGATGTTGTGAATGCGGTAGCTGGGCGGGATTGGATCGGGGGTACATATCCATTACTGCGGTGACGGCGGCTATTGGTTTCGCCCTTACGGCGAGTCACTTGGAAGAGCCCCAAGTAACCAAGGGCTCTTGCCCCTTTCGTTCGGTGCCTCGCTGTGGCTCGGCATGCCCTCGCTCCGGTCCTGCTCCGT